>NZ_JAQYZY010000034.1:0-64064 GCF_028640825.1 Pseudomonas sp. LA5 | reverse complement strand
TCCATCTGCCGTAGCGATTGGAGATCCTCCAGGCGCCGGGTCAGCGCGCGAAGCGTGCGGATGGACACAGGCTCGGGGTGCCAGGCCCGCAGGCTGTCTTCATGCCGCTGGCCATAGGTGGCGATCAGCTTGGCGTCGAGTTTGTCCGTCTTGCTGCGCTGCAACTGGCTTTGCGCATAGCGAGCGATCTGTGCCGGATTGAGCACGGCGATTCGGTAGCCCAGCGCATGGAAATGCTCGGCGAGCGCTTCGTGATAGGTGCCCGTGGCCTCCATCACGATCCAAGCGCCTGGCTCGGCATGCTGTTGCAGCCAGTCGGCAAAGACCGCGAAGCCTGACGGATCGTTGCTCAGCCTGCCCTTGGTCCGGTGCTTGCCATTGGATTGCAGGACCGCCAGATCGAAGCTGCGCTTGGCGATATCAACACCGATTACGGCCATGATGTCTCCTCCTTCAGATGCGACACGATCACGTCATCCCGTCCAACCTTGTGCAATACGAGCTCTGGAGGCTCTAGATACCGTTCGGACTCGGGGATGGGTGTGGAGGAGGCAGCCTATCTACGTTGCAAGCTCAAAGGCTTAAGGGTGGACACGGCCTGCCATCCTCCCCCGATGATCAGCCGGGGACTATGCCCCCTGAGGAGGCTGTCGTCGAGATACAAGGGTGGACAACGGCGCAGCCTTGTCCACGCGGGACGGTGCCGGAGGTTGCCGATGGAAAACGCTGGCGCGGTTTTCCACGCTACGAGGGTTCGAGCGCGGCGGCCCTCACATATCCTGGGGCGTTTCCCGGGCGGGGCGGTCGTCGGCGATGGCGGGGACGTGCAGGCCGGTCTTGGCCAGTTGCTGACCTTCCATCTGCGGCTGAGTGGTCCAGGTGAGGATGTCGTAATAACGGCGCACGTTCTGCACGAACTCCACCGTCTCGCCGCCGCGGGCGTAGCCGTAGCGGGTCTTGCTGTACCACTGCTTCTGCGCCAGGCGCGGCAGCATCTTCTTCACGTCCAGCCAGCGATCCGGGTCCAGGCCCTGGGATTCGGCCAGCCGGCGGGCGTCGAGGATATGGGCGATGCCGATGTTGTAGGTGGCCAGGGCGAACCAGGTGCGATCCGGTTCGTGGATGCTGTCGGGCAACTCGTCGCGGATCTGGTCGAAGTACTTGGCGCCGCCGGTGATGCTCTGCTCCGGATCCAGGCGGTTGGCGACGCCCATGGCCTGGGCCGTGTTGTTGGTCAGCATCATCAGGCCGCGTACCCCGGTCTTGGAAGTGGCGTCCGGGGTCCATAGCGACTCCTGGTAGCCCATGGCGGCGAGCAGGCGCCAGTCCAGCTGATGCTTCTGCGCCACCTTGCGGAAGTGCTTCTCGTACTTGGGCAGGCGTTCCTGCAGGTGCTGGGCGAAGGTGTAGGCGCCCACATAGCCAAGGACGTCAACGTGACCGTAGTAGCGCTCCTTGAGCTGCTGCAGGGTGCCGTCGCGGCGGACCTTGTCCAGGTAGGCGTTGACCGCATCGAGCAGGCTGTTGTCCTCCCCGGGTTGCAGTGCCCAGGCCTGGCCCTGGTTGTCGCCCAGGTCGAAGGCCACCCGCACGTTGGGAAAGTACACCTGGTTCATGGCCAGTTCGTTGGAATCCACCAGGGTCAGGTCGATCTGGCCTTCGTCGACCATGCGCAACAGGTCGCTGACCTCCACCTGATCGGATTCGTCGAAGGTGAGTCCCGCTACCTGAGCCTGCAACGCCCTGAGCTGCTGCGCCTGGCTGCTGCCCTTGAGCACCAGGATGCGCTTGCCGACCAGATCCTTGGGGGTGCTGGGGCGGACGGTGCCGTTGCGGTAGATGACCTGGGGCACCACGTCCAGATAGCTGCGGGAAAATTTCAGATTCTGGCGATTGACCGAGGGCGTGAGGCCGGCCGCGGCGATCACCGGGCCGTCCGGCGCGGTCAGGCGATTGAAGAGGTCGTCGAGGTTGTCGGCGGTGCTGATTTCCAGGCGCACCTTGAGGGATTCGGCGAAGCCCTTGACCAGTTCGTATTCGAAACCGGTCTCGCCGTTGCGGTCCTGGAAGTAGGTCGCCGGACTGTTGCGCGTCACCACGCGCAGCACACCCGCCTGCTGCACCTGCTCCAGCGCGGTCGGCTTGGGCGGCGCAGGCACGTCGGCCTCCCCGCAGCTCATGAGCAAGGCGAGGAAGGGCAGGGTAAGCCAGGCGAATCGCTTGAAGGCTCTATTCAAATGGGCTAGCTCGGCCATACGGCATCAAAACGGCACTGGCGCCTTGCTGACGCGCCTCATCGGTCGGCCCCTCCGGGCACTCGTTATGGTCGGGACGCTCCGCGCCACCGGTCCGGCCAAAGGCTCTATCCTGAGCCCAATGGGGAGCCGCGTCCATGGGGCGCGGCAGGCCGTAACGGCGGGCAGTATACGCGAGAAGTGGCACAGCGCCCATTTTATACATACAAGAGTGGTGGTAAGGCTGCATGAACCCTCGTCGCCGGAAGGTGTCCCCGGCGCGCCTTTAGGCTAGAATGCACGGCCCCAAAGTGACTTGGCCCCGAGGCTGTCCCCGATGCTGATCCTGCGCGGCGCTCCCGCTCTATCTTCGTTCCGTCACGGCAAACTTCTCGACCAGCTGACTCGCCTGGTTCCCGGTGTCTCCGGGCTCTATGCCGAGTTCGTTCATTTCGCCGAAGTCGCCGGCACCCTGAGCGCGGAGGAAGAGGGCATCCTCGGCCGACTGCTGCAATACGGCCCCAGCGTCCCCCAGCAAGAACCCAGCGGCGCGCTGTTCCTCATCGTGCCCCGCCTGGGCACCATCTCGCCCTGGTCGAGCAAGGCCACCGACATCACCCACAACTGTGGCCTGGCGCAGATCGAGCGCCTGGAGCGCGGCGTGGCCTACTATGTCGCCGGCGAACTGGACGCCGCTGCCCACGCGCAGCTGGCCGCCGCCCTGCATGACCGCATGACCCAGCGCGTGCTGCCGACCCTGGACGCCGCCGCCGACATCTTCAGCCATGCCACGCCCAGGCCGCTCACCGCGGTGGACGTGCTCGGCGGTGGTCACGCTGCCCTGGAGCAGGCCAATCTCGAGCTGGGCCTGGCCCTGGCCGATGACGAGATCGACTACCTGGTCAAGAGCTTCACCGCCCTGGGGCGCAATCCCCATGACATCGAACTCATGATGTTCGCCCAGGCCAACTCCGAGCACTGCCGGCACAAGATCTTCAATGCCAGCTGGGACCTCGACGGCGAGAGCCAGGAGAAGTCGCTGTTCGGCATGATCAAGAACACCTTTGAGCTGAATCGCACCGGCGTGCTGTCTGCCTACAAGGACAACGCCGCGGTCATGGAAGGCTTCACCGCCGGGCGCTTCTACCCCGACGCCGAGTCCCGCGAATACGGGGCGCACAGCCAGCCCGTGCACATCCTGATGAAGGTGGAGACCCACAACCACCCGACCGCCATCGCCCCCTTCCCCGGCGCCTCCACCGGCTCCGGTGGCGAGATCCGCGACGAAGGCGCCACCGGTCGCGGCTCCAAGCCCAAGGCGGGTCTGACCGGCTTCACCGTCTCCAACCTGAACATCCCCGGTTTCGCGCAGCCCTGGGAGCAGCCCTACGGCAAGCCCGAGCGCATCGTCACCCCGTTGGACATCATGATCGAGGGCCCGCTGGGTGGCGCCGCCTTCAACAACGAATTCGGTCGTCCGGCCCTGGCCGGCTACTTCCGCACCTTCGAGCAGCAGGTCGAGACCCCCCGCGGTCCCGAGGTGCGTGGCTATCACAAGCCGATCATGCTCGCCGGCGGCCTGGGCAACATCCGCGCCGACCACGTGCAGAAGGGCGACATCTCGGTAGGCGGCAAGCTCATCGTGCTGGGCGGTCCGGCCATGCTGATCGGCCTGGGCGGCGGCGCGGCCTCGTCCATGTCCACCGGCGCCAGCTCCGCCGACCTGGATTTCGCCTCGGTGCAGCGCGAGAACCCGGAAATGGAGCGCCGCTGCCAGGAGGTCATCGACCGCTGCTGGCAGTTGGGTGAAAACAATCCCATCACCTTCATCCACGACGTGGGTGCGGGCGGCCTGTCCAACGCCTTCCCCGAGCTCGTCAACGATGCCGGTCGCGGCGGTCGTTTCGAATTGCGCAACGTGCCCAATGACGAGCCGGGCATGAGTCCGCTGGAGATCTGGTGCAACGAGTCCCAGGAGCGCTACGTGCTCTCCGTGGACGCCGAGAACTTCGAGACCTTCAAGGCCATCTGCGAACGCGAGCGTTGCCCCTTCGCCGTGGTCGGCGAAGCCACCGAGGAGCGCCAGCTGACCGTGGCCGACAGCCACTTCGGCAACAACGCCGTGGACATGCCGCTGGACGTCCTGCTCGGCAAGCCGCCGCGCATGCACCGCAGCGCCACCCGGGAAGCTGAACTGGGCGACGCCTTCGACGGCGCCGGCCTGGACCTGACCGAGTCGGTGGAGCGCGTCCTGCGCCACCCGGCCGTGGCCAGCAAGAGCTTCCTGATCACCATCGGCGACCGCACCATCACCGGCCTGGTCGCCCGCGACCAGATGGTCGGCCCCTGGCAGGTGCCGGTGGCCGACTGCGCCGTGACCGCCACCAGTTTCGACGTCCACACCGGCGAAGCCATGGCCATGGGCGAGCGCACCCCGCTGGCGCTGCTCGACGCGCCTGCTTCCGGCCGCATGGCCATCGGCGAGACCATCACCAACCTGGCCGCCGCGCGCATCGAGAAGCTCGGCGACATCAAGCTGTCCGCCAACTGGATGGCCGCTGCTGGCCACCCCGGCGAAGACGCGCGTCTCTATGAAACCGTCAAGGCGGTGGGCATGGAGCTGTGCCCGCAGCTGGGCATCACCATCCCGGTCGGCAAGGACTCCATGTCCATGAAGACCCGCTGGCAGGACGGTGGCGAAGACAAGAGCGTCACCGCGCCGCTGTCGCTGGTGATTACCGGTTTCGCCCCGGTGCAGGACATCCGCCGCACCCTGACCCCCCAGCTGCGCCTGGACAAGGGCCAGACCGACCTGATCCTCATTGATCTGGGTCGCGGCCAGAATCGCCTGGGCGGCTCCATCCTCGCCCAGACCCACGGCAAGCTCGGCCAGCAGGCCCCCGACGTCGACCAGGCCGAAGACCTCAAGGCCTTCTTCGCGGTGATCCAGGGGCTCAACCAGGACGGCCTGCTGCTGGCCTACCACGACCGTTCCGACGGTGGCCTCATCACCACGGTGGTGGAAATGGCCTTCGCCGGTCACTGCGGCCTGGCCCTGCGCCTGGACGCCCTGGCCGCCGACCGTGACGAACTGATCCGCGCGCTGTTCGCCGAGGAGCTGGGCGCCGTCATCCAGGTGCCCCAGGACTTCACCCACGAGGTGCTGGCCCAGTTCAGCGCGGCCGGTCTGGAAGACTGCGTGGCGGTGATCGGCAACCCGGTCAACGGCTACGAGATCAACATCCACTACCACGACGAGCACCTCTACCAGGCCGAGCGGCGCATGCTGCAGCGCGTCTGGAGCGAGACCAGCTTCCAGATCCAGCGCCTGCGCGACAACGCCGAGTGCGCCCAGCAGGAATTCGATGCCCTGCTGGAAGAGGATCATCCGGGGCTGTCGGCCAAGCTGGCCTACGACCCCAACGAAGACATCTGCGCCCCCTACATCAAGAAGGGCGTACGGCCGCAGGTCGCCATCCTGCGCGAGCAGGGCGTCAACGGTCAGGTGGAGATGGGCGCGGCCTTCGATCGCGCCGGCTTCGCCGCCATCGACGTGCACATGAGCGACATCCTCGCCGGTCGCATCGACCTGGCGGACTTCAAGGGCGTGGTCGCCTGTGGCGGCTTCTCCTATGGCGACGTCCTCGGCGCCGGCGGTGGCTGGGCCAAGTCCATCCTGTTCAATGCCCGTGCCCGTGACGGCTTCCAGCAGTTCTTCGAGCGCACCGACACCTTCACCCTGGGCGTGTGCAATGGCTGCCAGATGGTCGCCAACCTGCGCGAGCTGGTGCCCGGCAGCGAATTCTGGCCGCGCTTCGTGCGCAACCGCTCCGAGCAGTTCGAGGCGCGGGTGGCCATGGTCCAGGTGCAGGATTCCCCTTCGCTGTTCCTCGCCGGCATGGCCGGGTCGCGGCTGCCCATCGCCATCGCCCATGGCGAAGGCTTCGCCGAGTATCCGAACCAGCAGGCGCTGGTCGCCGCTGACGTCTCCGGCACCGTGGCGCTGCGCTATGTCGATGGCCACAGCAAGGTCACCGAGACCTATCCGGCCAACCCCAACGGCTCGCCGCTGGGCATCACCGGGCTGTCCAGCCAGGACGGTCGTGTGCTGCTGATGATGCCGCACCCCGAGCGCTGCTTCCGTGCCGTGCAGAACTCCTGGATTCCCGCCGACTGGCAGGGCGAGGACGGCGGCTGGATGCGCCTGTTCCGCAATGCGCGGGTCTGGGTCGACTGAGGGTTCGGCGTCTGGCCAGGCTTGCTCGACCTGCGGTCGGGTGAGCCTGGCTCATAGGCTCTCTTCCAAACCGACGGCGAGCCACCCGGCATCCGCCGCTGCGCTCTTACCCCCTCTCCCTCAGGGAGAGGGCTGGGGTGAGGGTCGCCCAGCCGGAGAGCGTCACCATGCTCAAACTCTGCTTCTATGTCCCCGACTCCCACCTGGAAGCCGTCAAGCAGGCGATCTTCGCCGTGGGCGCTGGCCGCATCGGCCTGTACGACAGCTGCTGCTGGCAGGTCCAGGGCCTCGGCCAGTTCCGTCCACTGCCAGGCAGCCAGCCGCACCTGGGCGAGCAGGGCAGTCTCGAACGGGTGGAGGAATGGCGTGTGGAGCTGGTGCTGGCCGACGAACAGATCGCCCGCCAGGCCGTAGCGGCGCTCAAGGCGGCGCATCCCTATGAGACGCCCGCCTATGACGTGGTGCAGGTGCTGGATTTCTAGGGTTCAGGGATAACCAAGCACCATCTTGATCCGCGGCAATTCACGCTCGACCCAGCGCGGATCCACCGCGCCCCAGTCGCGGATCTCGTAGCCGCCGGCGTTGTTGCGGGCGCCTTCGCCCTGCACGAACTGACAGTCGATATCCAGATCGGCCAGCGCCAGCAGGGTGTCCTGGGCCGTGCGCCTTGGCATCCCGGTAGCGGCCATCAACGCCGGCACGCTGGTGGCGGTGCCGCTGGCCACCAGCCAGGCCACATAGAGGCGGCGATAGAAGCTGGTCTTGGTCTTGCTCACGTCCATGAAAATCTTCCGGTCAAGAAAAAGCCCACCGCGAGGGTGGGCTTCAGGGGCATCAGAGGGTGGCGATGCGCTGCCGCTGGTCCACCAGCTTGGCCAGGGCCTGTTCGGCCTCGGCCAGTTTGGCGCGCTCCTTCTCCAGCACCTCGGCCGGGGCCTTGGCGACGAAGCCTTCATTGGCCAGCTTGCCGCCGACGCGCTTGACCTCGCCTTCCAGGCGGCCGATCTCCTTGTCCAGGCGCGTAAGTTCCGCGTCCTTGTCGATCAGGCCGGCCATGGGCACCAGCACTTCCATCTCGCCTACCAGGGTGGTGGCGGACATCGGTGCTTCCTCGCCGGCGGCCAGGACGCGGACCGATTCCAGCTTGGCCAGCTTGTTCAGCAGCGGCTCGAAGTCGGCCAGGCGGCGCTGGTCCTCGGCACTGGCATTGGCGACGATGATGTCGATGCGCTTGGCCATGGAGATCTTCATCTCGCCACGGATCTGCCGTACGCCCAGCATCAGCGCCTTGACCCACTCGATGTCGCCTTCGGCGGCGGCATCGATGCGCGCCTCGTTGGCCACCGGCCAGGGTTGCAGCATCAGGGTCTCGCCCTGGACACCGGCCGGCGCCTTGAGGCGCTGCCAGATTTCCTCGGTGATGAAGGGCATGAAGGGATGCGCCAGGCGCAGCACCACTTCCAGTACCCGCGCCAGGGTGCGACGGGTGCCGCGCTGACGCTCGATGGAGGCATTCTCGTCCCACAGCACCGGCTTGACCAGTTCCAGGTACCAGGCGCAGTACTCGTCCCAGACGAATTCGTAGAGCGCCTGGGTGGCCAGGTCGAAACGGAAGGCGTCGAGCTGACGGGTCACCTCGGCCTCGGTGCGTTGCAGCTGGGAGATGATCCAGCGATCCACCGAGGACAGCTCGACCGGTTCGTCGTTGACGCCGGTGTCCTGGCCCTCGACGTTCTCCATGACGAAGTTCGCCGCGTTCCACAGCTTGTTGCAGAAGTTGCGGTAGCCCTCGACGCGACCCATGTCGAACTTGACGTCGCGGCCGGTGGTGGCCAGGGAGCAGAAGGTGAATCTCAGGGCATCGGTGCCGTAGCTGGCGATGCCGTCCGGGAATTCGGCGCGGGTCTGCTTGGCGATCTTCTCGGCCAGCTTGGGCTGCATCAGGCCGCTGGTGCGCTTCTCCAGCAGGGTGTCCAGGTCGATGCCGTCGACGATGTCCAGCGGGTCGAGCACGTTGCCCTTGGACTTGGACATCTTCTGGCCCTGGCCATCGCGCACCAGGCCATGGACGTAGACGGTCTTGAACGGGATCTGCCCGGTCAGGTGGGTGGACAGCATGATCATCCGGGCGACCCAGAAGAAGATGATGTCGAAGCCGGTCACCAGCACGTCAGTGGGGTGGAAGGTCTTCAGCGCCTCGGTCTGCTCGGGCCAGCCCAGGGTGGAGAAGGTCCACAGGCCGGAGCTGAACCAGGTGTCCAGCACGTCGTCGTCCTGACGCAGGGCGATGTCACCCAGGTTGTGCTTGGCGCGTACCTCGGCCTCGTCGCGACCGACGTAGACGTTGCCGGCCTGGTCGTACCAGGCGGGAATGCGGTGGCCCCACCAGAGCTGGCGGCTGATGCACCAGTCCTGGATGTCACGCATCCAGCTGAAGTACATGTTCTCGTACTGCTTGGGCACGAATTGCACCTCGCCGCTCTCGACCACGGCGATGGCCTTCTCGGCCAGGGGCTTGGTGGAGACGTACCACTGGTCGGTCAGCCAGGGCTCGATCACGGTGCCGGAGCGGTCGCCCTTGGGCACCTTGAGGGCGTGGTCGTCGATCTTTTCCAGGCGGCCGGCGGCCTCCAGGTCGGCGACGATGCGCTTGCGCGCCTCGAAGCGGTCCAGCCCGGCGTAGGCGGTGGGGAGGGTGGCGTCGAACATGCCGTTGACGCTGCCGTCCAGGTTGAACACCTGGGCGCCGGGGAGGACGGCCGCATCGGCATCGAAGATGTTGATCAGCGGCAGGTTGTGTCGCTTGCCGACTTCATAGTCGTTGAAGTCGTGGGCCGGGGTGATCTTGACGCAGCCGGTGCCGAATTCGGGGTCGCAGTAGTCGTCACCGACGATGGGGATGCGCCGGCCCACCAGGGGCAGCTCGACGTAGTGGCCGATCAGGTCCTTGTAGCGCGGATCTTCCGGGTGCACGGCCACGGCGGCGTCGCCCAGCAGGGTCTCGGGGCGGGTGGTGGCGACCACCAGATGGTCCATGCCCTCGGCGGTGCGGGCGCCATCGGCCAGCGGATAGCGCAGGTGCCAGAGGTGACCCTTCTCGTCATGGCTTTCCACTTCCAGGTCGGAAATGGCGGTGTGCAGCTTGGTGTCCCAGTTGACCAGGCGCTTGCCGCGATAGATCAGGCCGTCCTCGTGCAGGCGCACGAAGGCTTCCTTGACCGCCTCGGAGAGGCCCTCATCCATGGTGAAGCGCTCGCGCGACCAGTCCACCGAGGAGCCCAGGCGGCGGATCTGCCGGCTGATGTTGCCCCCGGATTCGTTCTTCCATTCCCAGACCTTCTCCAGGAATTTCTCCCGGCCCAGGTCATGGCGCGACAGGCCCTCAGCGCCAATGCGGCGTTCCACCAGCATCTGGGTGGCGATGCCGGCGTGGTCCGTGCCCGGCTGCCAGAGGGTGTTGCGACCCTGCATGCGGCGGAAGCGGATCAGGGCGTCCATGATGGCGTTGTTGAAGCCATGGCCCATGTGCAGGCTGCCGGTCACGTTCGGCGGCGGGATCATGATGGTGTAGGGCTCGCCCGACCCCTGGGGCGCGAAATGGCCCTGGCGTTCCCAGGTCTGGTACCAGGAGGTTTCGATGGCGTGCGGCTGGTAGGTCTTGTCCATGGAGGGGGCTTTTGTCGCTGGAAGAGGAAAGCCTCCGAGTATAGCGACTCCGGCACGCCGACGGCAGGGCGCCTTGGCGCCCCGCGCTCAGGGACGCTGCAGCAGTTCTTCCAGCCGCTGCTGGAGACGGCGCTGCAATTCGGCCTCCAGGCGTGGCAACTGCTCGTCGAGCAGTTCCTGAAGAATGGCCGGTGCTTCCTGGCGCAGGCGCACCTGGGCCAGGTCTTCATGGGGCGCGCTGGGCGTCACCTCTTCGATCACGTCCGGCACGATCTGGTCGAGCAGCGGCGGAATGGCCTTGAGCCGCTCGGCGCTGGGCGCGATGACATCGGAGAGGATGGGAATGCCATCGGCGCTGCTCGGATGGACCGTGTTACGGCTCTTGTCGAGCACCTGGCGGATGGCTTCGAGGTCTTGCAGGACGTGCGCGGGAGGCTTGGTGCTGGTCATGAAATCAGACACGTGACAGCTGATGGTCCTGTAGAGCATAGCCAAGCTTGCGGTAGAAGCGAAAACCTTCGCGCATCGCCTGGCGGACTTCGGGGGCTTCGACGACCACTTCGGCGATCCGAGCGAAACCCGCATGGCAGGGCGGCGGCGCCAGACTGAGGTTGATCAGCAGCTCACCCCTCTGCTCGGCGGGCGTGGTCAGGCCGAGCACCACCGGGCTGTCGCTGGATGTTTCCGCAAGATCATGGGGAATGAAGCTGTCCGGGCGGAAGGCCCACAGCTGGTCATCCAGGCGCTGGCGCTGCTCGGCGTCGGCGAAGTGCACATAGACCGGCATGCCCTGCTTCCAGGCCTTGTCCACCAGCCGACAGGCGAAGGCCAGCCGCGCCGCGGGATCGGTGGAAGGCAGAACATAGAAGTCGACACGGGTCATGGCGGATCACGAAGAAGGGGAGGGAAACGGCAAGGCCGCGACGTAGGGCGTCGCGGCCTTGGGCAGAGGCTTAGGCCTCGGCGGTGCGGTCGAGCAGGTACTGCACCAGCAGCGGGACCGGACGACCGGTGGCGGCCTTGTCCTTGCCGCCGCTGATCCAGGCGGTACCGGCCACGTCCAGGTGCACCCAGGGATAGGCCTTGGCATAGCGCGCCAGGAAGCAGCCGGCGGTGATGGTACCGGCCTTGGGGCCGCCGATGTTGGCCATGTCGGCGAAGGGACTGTCCAGCTGCTCCTGGTACTCGTCGTGCAGCGGCAGTTGCCAGACGCGGTCGTCGGCGCGATCGCCGGCCTGCTTGACCTGGTCGATCAGGGCGTCGTCGTTGCCCATCAGGCCCGAGACCAGCGAACCCAGCGCGGTGATGCAGGCGCCGGTGAGGGTGGCGATGTCGATCACCGCCTTGGGCTGGAAGCGCTCGGCGTAGGTGAGGGTATCGCACAGCACCAGGCGGCCTTCGGCGTCGGTGTTG
This sequence comes from Pseudomonas sp. LA5, assembly GCF_028640825.1. Lineage (NCBI taxonomy): Bacteria > Pseudomonadati > Pseudomonadota > Gammaproteobacteria > Pseudomonadales > Pseudomonadaceae > Pseudomonas > Pseudomonas sp. LA5. The sequence continues at coordinate 52,514 of NZ_JAQYZY010000034.1, read as the reverse complement.
AGGATCTCGATGGTCTGGCCGCTCATGCTGGTGACGATGTCACCCGGACGGGTAGCGGTGCCGCTGGGCATGTTCTCGGCCAGGGCCAGGAGGCCCACCACGTTGATCGCCGGCTTGAGCTCCATGAGGGCGCGGAAGGTGCCCAGGACGCTGGCGGCGCCGCACATGTCGTACTTCATCTCGTCCATGCCGGCGCTGGGCTTGATGCTGATGCCGCCGGTGTCGAAGGTGATGCCCTTGCCGACCAGGGTGTAGGGCTGGGCATTCTTGGCGCCGCCCTTGTACTGCAGCACCACCAGGCGCGGCGGCTGGGCGCTGCCCTGGGCCACGGCGAGGAAGGAGCCCATGCCCAGTTCGCGCATCTTCTTCTCGTCGAGCACCTCGACGGAGAGCCCGGCGTCCTTGAACTGCTTGCCCAGGACCTTGGCCTGATCGGCCACATAGACCGGATTGCAGACGTTCGGCGGCAGGTTGCCGAAGTCCTTGGCGTAGGCGGTGCCGTGGGTGATCGCCAGGGCATGGGCCAGGGCGCGTTCGGCTTCCGGCTGGGAGGCCTTGGTGGTGACCAGGGTCAGCTTCTTCAGCGGCCGCGGCTCGGCCTTCTTGCTCTTGAAGCGATCGAAGACGTAGTCGCCGTCGGCCAGGGTCTCGGCCAGCAGGCGCAGGCGGGCATAGCCGTCACGATTCTTGACCGGCACATCGCCGAGGGCGATGGCGGCGTCGCTGCCGCCCAGGCTCTTGAGCACGCCCAGGGCGCCGCTGGCCAGCTTGCGGTACTGGCGGTCGGACAGCCCTTCGCTGGCGCCGCTACCCACCAGCAGCACGCGCTCGGCCTTGAGGCCGGGCAGGTTGGTCAGCAGCAGGGTCTGGCCGGCCTTGCCGGCGATGTCGCCGCGCTTGACGGCCGCGCTCAGGGCGCCGGAAGTGGCAGCGTCCACGGCGCTGGCCGCTGCGTCGAGCGCACCGCCTTCACCGACGGCCACGACCAGCGTGGCGGTTTTCAGGGTTTCCGGACGAGCGTTTTTGACGACGAATTCCATTAGGAGAAGCTCCCCAAGACAAACACATGAGTTCGCAGGATATAATGCGGGGCTTTCGCCAGGGCCTTTCCCGGCGATCGGCCTTCAACGGGTGGGCCTTGCAACGCAAGCCATGCAGCCGAGCTAGTGTGAGCGTTCGCGCCAGAGCCTGACAACCCTGGAGAATCCTGTTTGATCGTCTTCCGCTATCTGTCTCGAGAAGTTCTCACCACCCTCGGTGCGGTCAGTGCCGTGCTGCTGGTGATCATCATGAGCGGCCGCTTCATCAAGTACCTGGCCCAGGCGGCCCAGGGCCTGCTGGATCCGGGTGTGCTACTGCTCATCATGGCCTACCGCATTCCGGGCTTCCTGCAGCTGATCCTGCCGCTGGGGCTCTTTCTCGGCTTCCTGCTGGCCTATGGCCGACTGTACCTGGACAGCGAGATGACCGTGCTCACCGCCACTGGCCTGAGTCCGCGCCGCCTGCTGGCCTACAGCATGGCGCCCGCCGCGCTGGTGGCCCTGGTGGTTGCCTGGCTGAGTCTGTCGCTGGCGCCCCTGGGCGTGCAGAAGGTCACCACCATCCTCAACCAGCAGGACGCCATGACCGAGTTCGACACCCTCGAACCCGGCCGCTTCCAGTCGCTGCGGGACAACTCGCGGGTCACCTACACCGAGCGCCTCTCGGCGGATCGCAGTCAGCTGGGCGGCGTCTTCATTTCCGAGCGCAACACCTCCGCCGCTGGCGGCAAGGACCGCGGCGTGGGCGTGCTGGTGGCCGACACCGGCCGGCAGGAAATTCACCCGGACGGCAGTCGCTACCTGATCCTGCAGAACGGCTTCCGCTACGACGGCGTCCCCGGCCAGGCCGACTACCGCGCGGTGCAGTACGACACCTATGGCGTGCTCCTGCCCAAGCCCGCGGTCAGCGAGGACATCAGCGAGCGTGACGCCGTCACCACTGGCGAACTCATGCGCAGCAACGAGCTGCAGTATCGCGGCGAACTGCAATGGCGGCTGTCGCTGCCGATCCTGGTGTTCATCGTGACCCTCATCGCCGTGCCCCTGGCCAAGGTCAATCCGCGCCAGGGCCGCTTCCTCAAGCTGCTGCCGGCGATCCTGCTGTACATGGCCTACCTGTCGCTGCTGATCGCCGCCCGTGGCGCCCTGGACAAGGGCCGCCTGCCGCCGGCCATCGGCCTGTGGGGCGTGCACCTGCTGTTCCTGGTGCTCGGCCTGCTGCTGGCCTTCTGGGAACCGCTCAAGGCGCGTCTGCGCGGTCACAAGCCGGAGGTAGCGGCATGAACAAGCTCGACTGGTACATAGGGCGCACCGTCTTCGTCAGCATCCTCGCGGTGCTGGGCGTGATCGTCGGTCTGGCCCTGCTGTTCGCCTTCATCGACCAGCTCGGCGACTTCGATGACAACTACGGCGTCGCCGAGGCGCTCAAGTTCGTCCTCCTGACCTCGCCGCGGCGCGCCTACGAGATGCTGCCCATGGCCGCGCTCATCGGCTGCCTGATCGGCCTGGGCACCCTGGCCAGCAGCAGCGAGCTGATCGTGATGCGCGCCGCCGGTGTTTCCCTGGGGCGCATCGTCTGGGCGGTGATGAAGCCGATGTTCCTGCTGCTCATCGCCGGCATCCTGGTCGGCGAATACGTGGCGCCCTGGTCGGAAAACCTGGCGCAGAGCGGCCGCGCCCTGGCGCAGAGCGCCGGCAAGGCGCAGAGCTCGCGCCATGGCCTCTGGCATCGGCAGGGTCACGAGTACACCCACGTCAACGCGGTGCAGCCCAACGGCCTGCTGCTGGGCGTGACGCGCTACGAATTCGACGACAATCGCCACCTGCTGCAATCCAGCTTCGCCCAGCGCGGCATCTATCGCGGCGATCACTGGGAGCTGGAAAACGTCAGCATCACCGACTTCGGCAATCGCCAGACCAGCATCCGCCAGGAGCCCAAGGTGATCTGGAACGTCGAGCTGACGCCGCAGGTGCTCGACACCGTGATCATGGAGCCGGATGCGCTGTCGATTTCCGGGCTGTGGTGGTACATCCACTACCTGGCCGACCAGGGGCTGAGCAACAAGAGCTACTGGCTGGCGTTCTGGTCGAAGATCTTCCAGCCGCTGGTGACCGCCGCCCTGGTGCTGATGGCGATCTCCTTCATCTTCGGTCCGCTGCGTTCGGTGACCCTGGGCCAGCGGATCTTCACCGGGGTGATCATCGGCTTCGCCCTGCGGATCTTCCAGGATCTGCTCGGGCCCTCCAGCCTGGTGTTCGGCTTCTCGCCGCTGCTGGCCGTGCTGGCACCGGCGCTGCTCTGCGCCGTGGCCGGGGTGCTGTTGCTGCGCCGGGCTGGCTAGCGCCGCCCGGCGGCGCCGCTCGCTAGGCGGCGCCCTTGCTCGCTGCCGGCTGCGGCTGCAACCAGCCGGCGTGCGCTTCGCAGAAGTTCAGGATCCGCTGCACCCGGCGGATCTGATCCCGGTGGCGGCATTCGCCCACCACGGTACGCACCAGCAGATCGACGTTCTGCATGTGGATCAAACGCAGATCCGCGCTCATGTCGGGGCAGGCTTCCATCTCGTCAATGCGCGTTTCGCAACGCGAGAGCAGCCGCTCGATGAAGGCCGGAGAGAAGCGGGCGGGGGGCTGGGCCGTTTCCAGGTCCTTGACCGCCACCTGGGAGAGGGGGGAGAGCGTTTCCATGCGCAAGATCTCGCGTCCGTATCGATGTCTTACTATTGCATGCTTTGCCCCTGCGTTTCAGCTGCCGGTGGTCAGCTGGCTATCCGGTCATTTGCGGGGCTCAGCGCGCATGTCCGGGTGCTTCTGTCGCCACGTCGAGCAGCGCTGAACGCGCCTTAAGATAAGACTGCTTCTGCTGCAAGTCGGCCGGATGATCGATGGTGAGCCCGGCCAGATAGCTCTGCCAGGCGGCCAGATAGGCCTTCTGCGCATTGCGCAGCAGTCGATCCTGGCCGGCGGGTAACTGGTCCATGGCAGACTTCTCTTCGGCAGTGGCCTGGGTCTGGCAACTGCTCAGCCGCTGACGAAAGTCCGCCAGCCGCCCTTGCTCGCCCGCCAGGCGGGCGTTGTTGCCGTGCAGCACCAGCAATTCGCAACCATAGAGCGCACTGTGCAACCGGGCCTGCAGCGTCCAGCTGGGCGAGCGATCCAGGTCGATAGCTGCACCGGCTGGCTGGGCCGGTTGCTGCACGGCGCAGCCACCCAGGATCAGCAGTAGGACGAGCAGCAGGGGAGGGCTCAGACGCATCTTCCGGTCTCGGCAAAGCTCAGGCAGGGGCGAGCCTACTGGTAACGTTGCCATTCCCGATACTTGTCCATCAGGTGGTCACCGACCGCCTGCCGGTGCTTGCAGTCCTCGCCGCTCAGCGGACTGGGTTCGCAGACGGAGCCGGCTGGGCTGTAGTGGTTGCAGCCGGTCAGTAGCAGGGCGAGGCATAGCAGGAGCGGTTTCACACAGTCTTCTCGGGTGAGGATAGGTAACGCCGCCGGTGAGCCTGGACGAGCAGTCGGGGGCTCACTGGGCGGGTAAGCGGCGCTTACTAAGGGCTTCGGCGTGGTTTGCTGCTTGAGTTGATGGTCACGTCATCGACGATCGTGGTCGCCAGCGCCTTAATCTGATCGGACGTCATCGCCGAGAATACACCCTCCCAGGCGCTGGACGAGGTGTCGTAGTTGCGCGTCGCCAGAGTTTCCCCCGAGGTTGCGTCCTGGTAGCGCACCTGGGCGCTGATCCAGGCATTACCCGCCATCACTCCCACCGAATAGCGCAGGCCTGAGCTCATGTAGCGAAAGTTGGTAACCTCGATGGTGGCTAGAGTCGCTGCCGCCTTCGGCCGCTCGGTCAGGACCTGCAGCCCCTTGGCCTGGCCCCGGATACGCAGGGCCTCCAGCCATTCGCTCTTCAGCAGCGGCCATTTTTCGTTGGCCTGAACCTTGGCATCGGCCTTGAACAGCACCACCAGCGTGGTTTTGGCATCGGCATAGACAGGAATCGGCGTCTGATCCGCAGAGGAGGTAACCTTGGCAGCGCAGCCGCCGAGCAGTAGGAGTGCAGCGACAACGACGAGTTTGATCATCGGTTGGCTCCGGTGATGGAAGGTCCGGCTCCAGGGACGCTCGCCCTGCGCTGGACGAGACGTTGGCGGACCGGTCAGGGCAGTCTAGTCGCTGCTACTAGGGGCGCAGTCTTTTGCTGCAAGGCGGCAGATGACCCGGCGATACCAACTCTTGCACGGTCGATTGCCAGGCACAAAAAAACCGCCTCAATGGGCGGTTTCTTCAGTTTCCATGCCTCTCAGCGGCGGCCTGGAAGGTACAACTTGGTGCCCCGGGGGAGACTCGAATTTCCTGATGGATACAGGCTTGCTGAGCGGGTGATCCGTCACCCATACAGCCCACCATACAGGCCCTCTCGCGCTATGCTGCGCCGCGCGTCGCCATCTGTCGGCGAATGTAGGCTTCGATCTCGTGCCGGACGAAGTAGACGGGCGCCTGGCGCGTGCCGCCGTCCTTGATCGGCTTGGGGAATGATGGATCGGTAGCCATCTTCCTGGCAAGGCTGCTGCGGCTGATCCCCAGCATCTCGCACGCGGCGTCACGGCGGACCAGGGCCAGGCCCTGCTGACTATTAGTGTTCATGAGGGAACCCCACTCGCTGAATTTCGTGACATGTCACGTCTTGCACTTTGGACTGGTCCGGCTCATCAGGTGAGCCGATTGCGTGCTCGATTCGGCTCATGGCAGGTTCCGCCCTATTGCTGCGGCAGCCAGGACGATGGATCTGCGAGCGCACCCCGATTCGTAAAACGTGCTGGCATCTTCGGTGCGATGAAGCGCTGCGGGATGACTTCCCGGGTTGTAGAGGTTGATGTCCAGCCTGACGGCAAGCCGCAGCGCGTCACCGTCGTCGTCCAGTGGGCACCACGCCTCGCGGCCGATCTCCTCCTCGCAGCGATAATGGCAGCCGGAGTTGCGTACCCACTCGATCTGGTAGCCAGCAGCTCGTGCCGCCAGCTCCAGCAGTTCGCGGTCTGTGCTCATGGCTACTCCTTGGTCATCGCCTGGCGCTGGGCCCGCTGCTCGTCGAGCTGAGTGACTCGATCAATGGCGGCCCGCAGATCAATCCCGCGGTGTTCGCAGGCATTCACGCCCGGCGCACCGATCATGATGTAGCCGCGGTCGAGACGGTCCTTGTCCTTGCGCAACTCCGCGATTTCCACCATCAGCTGTCCGATCTCCGCGCGCAGCTGCTGTACGAGGATGGTCATGGCTGGGCTCCTGCGCGCTGCAGCTCTTTCTCTATCTGCTTGAACAGCTTTTCCCGGCACTTCTTCGCCTGAGCGTCTGGCAGCAGGTCGCCCAGGCGAAGGCCGGTGATTGCCTTGCTCAGGCGCTCGAAACGCTCGGCGGCCTCCTGGCTCACGCCCAGCGGGGTCAGCTGCTCGACCAGGCTCGGCGCCATGGCGCCCATGCGGATCTCGAGTCCTTGGCTCATGCCGCACCGCCTTGGACCTTGCGTCCCCAGACGCAGACCGGGCCGTCTTCGGTGTCGTGGATCGAGAGCATGAACCACCCATCACCTGGCGGCGGGGTGGGCGTCCAGCGCGAGCAGTCAGCATCGCCGGTCTCGCAGTAGCGCTCGAACTCCTCGTCGTTGTCGCCTTCCATGCCAGTGAACGTGACTTCGATCCCGCGGGCGGCGATGTACTGCTCGAACTGCTCGCGAGGGATGTATTCGACGTCCTCGAACTCAGGTTCTGCCAGGTACTGGGGATGGAACCACCAGCCTTCGGCGTCACGCACGACTTCGACGGGCTCAATCTGGGCGATCATTTGTTCAGACATGACAATCCTCATCCCGCGCCAGGGCGCAGGTTCAATGGGGTAGGGGTAGGAAGGGGATCAGGCAGGCGGCGGGAGTAGCTTCTGCGCTGCCTCGACCAGCCGGCGGCCATCAGGCAGCAGCATGTGGGGCATGAACACCTCCTCGAATGACAGGAGGTTGCACTCCACGGCAGTCACCTGGGACTTCACCCAGTCACGCGCCATGGAACAGACAGCAATCTTCGCGACGGCCGCGGCCTTGGCCTTGTGCTGGTCCAGGGTCGAGCGTGATCGGCTGGTGTGCGGGTGCTCGCGGAGCCAGGCGACGGCATAGCCGCCCCAGCTGAACTTGAACTGCACCTGGCGGCCGCGCCAGTCGAACTGAATCATGACCGCCTGCTCCTTCTCCCGATGCATGATCCCGTAGTTATCGCAGCCGAACTGGCCCAGGATTTTCTGGATCTCGGCGTAGGCCTTGTCGCCGCTGGTGCTGTTTTCGTAGGGAAGTGGCATGGTCGTTCCTTCGGTGGGATCAGGCGGACTTGCGAGGCCGGGAGCCGGGCACCCAGTCGTCCAGGCCGCGATCAGTGCTCTTGCAGATTCGATCCCTGACTGGCTTGCGGAGCTTGGCGCCGCGCCATCCGCGGTGGTAACGGGTGCTCAGGACGTTTCGCGGAATTCCGGTATCGCGGGATATTTGCGCCAGCAGCTCCAGCTCCTCCGCGCTCAGCCGTGGTCGTGCTGGCGCGTACAGGTCTTTGCCGGCCAGCTTCCGATACCGCATAGCGCCTACGGACAAACCAGTGGCCTTGCAGGCGTCGATGATTTCCGTGGCCGTCTTGCGCAGCGGCTTGATGAGGTCTTCACCCTCCAGGCACTGGGCGTAGTAGCGGTCATGGATGGCGCGATAGGGGATGCCGTATCGTTCGGCGATCTCGCGCAGGGTCAGAAGCTCGCCGCGGATTTCGAGCCGGCGGCGGGGCGGGGCTCCTCCAGGCATAGGTCACCTCAACGTTGCGCAGGCGGTGGTGGGGGATTGCAGCGCAGGCACGCGCAGGTGCCGACGCGCTGGCCGCTGGTGCGGCAGTAGATCGGGGCGTTCACAGGGGCTCCTACATGGAGTAGTGGAATTTCAAGAACTTGGCGCCTGGCAGCGGTATCCAGACCCAGCCGGCGAAGTCATCGCCGCTGTATCCGCCGTTGCTGTACTGAGCAAGGTAGATGTAGCGGAAGGCGTACCCCGTACATTCCTGTTTGTGGCCGCGGTGTTCATCAACAATGGCGAAGTCCGTGGTGATTTCGCTTTCTGCGATGTACTCCTTGATGTGCTGGAGCTTGCGAGCACCAACCACTGACGCCACGTGGGCAAGGGCTTCATTGCGAAGCCTGGCCTGCTCTCGGTGATACTCGCGCTCGGCCTCCTGGCCTTTGCGCATGATCTCCTGATATTCATCGTCATCAATGCAGAAGAAGGCTTGTCGGTCATCCATGAAGGGTCTCCCCGCCGCCCTGGGCGCGCATGGCGGCGCGGGCATTGATCCAGTCGCAACCGGCTTCCCACATCACGCGGATGAACTCGCCGGGCAATGCTTGCCGATCCGTGGCAGTTCGCAGTGCTTCGAGCAGCTCCCACAGCACCGCCTCATCCCCATGCGCGGCGGCAGGCGGGGCGGTCCAGAGCGTGCGCTTCTCGAACTCTTCCCCAGCGAAAACGCTGTCATAGGTATGCTTGCTGACATCGTGCCAAACGCCACCCTTCTTCTTGCACTGATACACCGGCTCACCAGCGGCGGGCTGGGCTAGTCGGAAACCGGCCTTGAAGTCCTCGAAACCAGTGCGCGTCGTCTTGGTCTGCCCGGTCGTCTCGCAGTGACGGGTGTATGCCTGCTGCAACTGTTGCTCATTCATGCTCAGCACCTCGCACTGCGTTCAGCTTCTGTACCGCGTCCAAGCACTCATTCCAGGCCGCCGACGTCAGGTTCTCGGCTGTAGAACCCAGGCCGTTGTACTTCTTGCGCTCAGGCAGCTTGATAGCGGCGGGCTGGGTGGCTTCCGAAGCCGCGAGCATTTCCAGGCGCGCCTGGCTGAGCCGTTCGAGGATCGTGCGCGCAGTCCCCTGGTCCAGGTGCTTGGCTATCTCCGGCGAGGCCAGACAGCCGGCCAGGCACTCTTCGGCGTTGTAGGCGGCACGGCGCCAGCTTTCGAGCTTACTGGTCATGCTCAGCACCTCGCACGGCGGGTCTGGGACCCCATCGCTCAAGAACATCAAGTGCAAAGTCAGCCGGATGGCCGGCGTGATGCTCTCTGTACAGCTCGCTCAGTTGCTCGCGGGTGGGATGCGCGCCAATGCTATCGACGAACGTGTCGTATGCGCTGTGTTCGGCGGCGGGCGCGGGCTGGGTGGCGAGGGCGGCGCGGGCCCGGTAAACCGGGGTGCCTGCGTAGCTTGAGCGATCCGGAAACACGGTTGCGGTGCGGTCATCCAGCATGTTGTCTAGCCGATCAAAGTTCGCATACCCGACTAGCTCCATGCCGGCCTGGGCATAGGACAGAACGCAAATACCGTCCGGCAGGCCATAGCCCGTCTGGATGTGGCTGATGGTGCGGACAAGATCAGGTCTGCCCGTCCAATTCAGTGTCTCGGGGTTGACCTCCATCAAGCGGACCGTATCGCCCACCTGGAAGCCTCGGTCGTTGCGGCGGACCTCGGCGGTCTTGGCGCCGGACAACAGGTCAGCCAGTGGCGCAGGGTGAATCTTCAGAACGTGCTGATTGCTCATGATCAATACTCTGTCGGCACGCCAGATGGCATGCGGGAAGGGGTTAGGGCAGGGCGGCGAGCAGCCGGCGGCCGATCCAGCGCACGACCGGGACGGCCTTGCTGTTGCCGATCGCCTTGTAGCGAGGGCCGTCTGGGCATTCGGCAGCCGGACGCCCGCGCCAGGGGATCAGCGTGTGGTCATCGGGGAAGCCCTGCAGGCGCTCACACTCGCGCGGAGTCAGACGGCGGACGCCGCTTTCGCCGGTCACCATGGGCTGGCCCCGGCCGGTGCCGTCTTCGCTGGCATCGAACCCTTCGGCCTTCAGGGTATGGGCGACATCACCAGTCACGCAGACTGCCACCTGGCCGCCGGCGTTGGCGTGGCTTTCGCCGTGACCCATGGCGCGCAGCGTGGGGGCGATGTGGCCGGCATCAGCGCCGTGGTCCTTGCAGCTGAACGCCAGCACAGCGTTCTCCTGTCCCTGGTTCCGGCCCAGGGCATGGGCCAGGCCCTGGGTGACGTCGGGATCCTGGGTGCCGTGCACCACGAACGTCTCGGTCTCGGCATCCATGCGGGTGCCGCCCGGGTGAGCGCTGAGTGCCGTGCTCACGTCCGTGGCTTGGCAGTTGGCGCCGCCCCCGAAGGCCAGCAGCAGACCGGACTCTGCGTCCTGGAGGGTGGCGGAGCCGGCAGTCTTGCCGCCGGCCTGAAGTGTGCCGGCGATCAACTGGCCTGGTGTGCTTCCGCAATCTGGCTGCCCGCTACGTCTGCCAAGGCTTGAAGTAAGGGTCCCGGCAACGTCCGGCGTCTCGCCTCGGCGCGGCGGATGATCCCGGCGCAGGCCTTCGCGCTCAAAAAGTACCGATGCGGGATCGAAGTCGCTTCGAGCACTCGCCACAACGAACACACGGCGGCGTCGTTGGGCCAGGCCGAAATATTGGGCATCCAGAATCCGCCACGCGACTGCTCGCCGGGGTCCATACACACAACCAGCGTCCGCCCACCTTTTCCCTGGCGGTTGGAGTTCTTCGGATTCGCCCACCAGGGCCCCGAGGAAACAGCCGAACGCGTTGCCCTTGTCGCTGAGGACTCCTGGGACGTTCTCCCAGACGGCGACGCTCTCTGGCTGTCCGCGCTGGACTCGAACATGGTCAATTGCATCTGCGAGCTCCACGTATTTGATGGTGAGGGCGCCGCGCGGATCGGCCAGGCCTTCGCGCATGCCGGCTACGCTGAATGCCTGACAGGGCGTGCCGCCGACCAAGACGTCCGGCGCCTCGATCTTGCCGGCCAGCACCAGGGCGGCGAGCCGGGTCATGTCGCCCAGGTTGGCAGTCTCGGGATACCGGTGCGCCAGAACGGCGCTGGGGAAGGCTTCGATCTCGGCGTACCAGGCGGCACGCATGCCCAGCGCGTGCCAGGCGACCGTAGCAGCCTCGATGCCGCTACAGACCGATCCATAGGTGACGGTCATGGTTGGGTTTCCTTGGGGGCGGGATGGTGCGGGAGATCACTCGCAGAGGCCGTAGGCAGAACTGCAGGCCTTTCCGTCGTCAGCTGCGGCCAGGAGGTCGAACTGCCGCCCGCCCCGGGCGGTCATCGACCACTCGACCATGCGCTCGATGCCGTGCGTGTGGTGACTGATTGCGTCACTGCCCAGCACGGTGGGATCGATGACTGCCGTGAACAGCGTGGCTGACCCCCGCTTGCTCGCAATCGAGACGGCCTGTTCCCACTTGGTAATCCGCTGGATCACCTCGGGATACCTTCGAGCGATGTTGGCGAGGCCTTCCTTGCGCTCGTTCACGCACGGCATGCAGCCGACACGAGACATGCCGTCTTCGTAGAGAGGGTTCCACCGGATTCCGTGGCGACGGTGCATGTCGAAGACGTCCGCCGCAGACCAGTGAAGCAGCGGTCGGTAATTGATCAGTCCATCGCCGACTTCGTCTTGCATCGGCAGCTTGCTCCGGGCCAGTGACTCATCTGCTCGAACACCCTGCCAGCTGTAGACGTCCTGGGTTGTATGCAGCGCCAGCAGCGGCTCGAACACCTGCTTCTGGATAGGGAACACCTTGAGTTCCTGTGTGCAGAACCGAGTCTTGGTGCTGGGAAATCGCCCTTTCCATAGGCACAGATCCAGAAATGGGATGCCTGTAGGCTGCAGCATGTCGATAGCTGCAGCGCAGACCTCGGCGGCGCGCTCTTCCGTGAGAGGCTCAATAGCCCGGCGGGCCGGCATCCAGTTCCAGCACATGAAAGCGTGAGGAGCGTAGGTGTTGACGGGCGCCCTCGAAGGCATCGGTGCTGCTGGTGGGAAATCGCTTTCGCTATCACATCCCTCCAAGTCGTTGCGGAACCAGTAGCCAGGCACCTCGGGCACACCAGCCATCAGGTCTGCTGGCCAGCGCTTTGCGATGTACTCGCGCTTGGTCGCCATCTGACTGGAGAAGTCGGCTCGGATCCGCCGGATCTCGATTCCCAGTGTCGCCTGGAGGTGGTCCACATAGGCGTAGGTCACCGGGTGCTCGTGCCCGGTGTCGCAGAACACCGCCTGTATGTTCGGCACGCTCAGCTCCCTCGCCAGCAGGAGGAGCGCTGTGCTGTCCTTGCCACCGCTGATGCTGAGCACGTTGGTGTCGGTGGGATCCAGGCCGGGTCCGGATGACGCCGCCCCGACCAAGGATGAGAGCTTCGCCATGGCGAGGCCGCTGATGCCGATCTGCGCCGGCCCAGTTTTTTGGTGGGGGGTCATGAGGATTCCTTGCTGTTGGCGCCAGGCGATACGTCAGATGGCCATTTCCAGCTGATCGTCTGGGCGCCATATGGCTGCGCTGTTGTGCGCTTCGATACGGTCAGCGATGACCGATGCGCGCTGGCCGGCGGTGGGTGGTGCGTACATGCCGAAGCGAGAGATGCTGCCGCCGTTTACCGCGGCGTTCGTGCTGTCGGCACTGGCGAAGGGCAGGCGGGAAAATATGGCGGGGTCTAGCATGCGAAGCCCATGGAGCCTGCAGCGCGGCCTGCCATGGCTGTCGCAGATCGTGGCCATCGCAGCGCTGATCCGCTTCCACCAGGCATCCGTGCCCGGGGTCGCCCACTGGCCCGAGCTGCCGAAGGCCACCGTGCGCCAGGCGCGGGACAGTGCCTCCAGGCGCTCTAGCGATTCGTGCAAGTGCCAGACCGGCACGCCGGCCAGGTGCTGCGGCCAGTCTGCGATCAGCTGATCGTTCTCGGCCTCGCTGCCTTCGATCACGTCGGGGATCAGCGCCCAGTCGAAACCGGGGTGGCGGTGCCACTGCTCGACCCAGGCGACGTAGCCGTCGACGTCGAGTTGGCCGCCCTGGCGCCAGACCGTGAAAGCACCGTTGTCGAAGACGAACGACTGGCATACCTCGGCGACGATGCCGATGTCATCCTGGCGGGGGAAGGGCACCAGGGCATGCCGGCCTGCGAGGAATCGCGCCGCATCCTGCCGGCTCCCTCCAATCGGCGTGCCGTGGTAATGGATCATCGGCCGCCTCGAATCGTCGTCAGGTCGACGCCCTGGTGCGTGGCTTGGATCGTCTGCAGACCACCGAACTGCCGGTGCAGGTCGTCCGCAATCGCTTCTTGGAAGCCGGCCTTGATCAACGCCGTGGCGGTGTTGATGTGCTCGACGTAGATCGTCCGGTCGGTCTCGATCTTCAGGTCATAGATGATCGCTTCGCCGTCATTCGGGCAGACGGCTACGAACGTCTTGCGATAGATGTTCATGAGTTACCCTCACGCCGCGCCGCGGCTCTGCTCTATGTGGGCCCAGGCCCCGAACTTCTCGAACAGCTCGTAGGCCCGGGGTTCGTCGAGGGCGATGCCGCTGGTGTTGGCAATCCAGCCGCTGCTGACCAGGTGCCGGGCATTGCAGCCGTCGCGTAGCTCGCGGCAAAAATGCTCGAGCACGTCGGTCAGCTGATTGGCCCGGCAGATGCTGCTCAGTGCGATCTCTTCGGCCTTGATGTACTGGGCGCCTTGCTGGTCGCGGCACATGACCGCGAAGTAAACCGTCCATGGATAGGCGAAGTCGCAGAAGGCGTCGGCGACCAGCCGCACCTGGCTCAAGGCGATGGGCTTGCCATCGCGCAGGCTGATGAGGCGCTGATCCACCAGATCGGGATGGGCCGGGCGGTCGATGTTCATCACCGCCACCTGGCTGTTCGCCAATAGGGCGCGGCAGTTACGGGCCAGGCGGGCCTGCTGGTTGTTCGGCTTGCGCTTCTTCATGGGGGCGCTCCAGGGACCGGAGTAGGTCGGAGAACGTGGTGGCGTGCTTGTCGGCGGCACGCTTCTTGGCCCGGGACTCAGCTGCGATACCCCGCACCCGGGGCGCCTCGCTCTGGTAGTCCTTGGGCATGCGCGGCTTGCTGCGCGCCAGGTAGGGCAGGGTGGACAGGCTGCCACCGGCGGCCAGGTGCTTCTGCACTCGGCGCTCCAGGTCCTTCCTGTCGTCGGCCTTCCGCTCCAGAGCGCTGGTCTGGTGGGTCATCATGCTGCTGGCCTCGACTCGTGTAGGGTCAGCGCCATGATCAGCTGGGCCGCCTCGTGCCGGGCGTCGTGCAGCGCGTGGTGCTGGATCCCCTCGAAGGGCAGATCACCTGCTTCCGGGTAGAGGTCCAGCAGCGTGCGCATGCAGCGTTCGTTGCGGAAGAACCAGGGCGCGTCACGCCTGAAGGCCCGATAGGCGCTCGTCAGGATGGTGCACTCGAAGCTCGGGCCCTTACCCCAGACCAGGAAGCGATCACCGGCGGCGGTCTCTTCCAGCCAGGCCTCGAGGTCTGTCAGCGCCTGGTACAAGCTGCCGGCCTCCTGCGAGCCGTCGACCTCCTGACGAGCATCCACGTCCTGGCGCATCCACCACTCCATGGTGTCGCCGTCGACAGCGCAGCCGACGTCCAGCGCCGTCTCCAGCTGCACGCGGACGTAGAACTCGCCCACCGGTACCCGATCCCGCACCGCCACGGCGCCGATGCTTACGATTGCGGCATTGGGCAGGGTGCTCATGGTCTCGAGGTCGATCACGACGTCCAGCCGGCTCATGCCATCAGCTCCCGGTCAGCTGCGAAGACCTTGTCGGCCAGGCCGTGGGCCGCCTGCCACTTCGCCAGGGCGTCACCATGCTTGGCCAGGCTGCGGCAGTGCACCAGCTCGCGACGGTGGCCGCTGTGGATAACCCGGCGACCGGTTTCGAGCTGGACGGTGGATACCTGCGCGCAATCCACAACGGCAGGGTGAAGCAGAACCTGTGCGCTCATGGCGAAGGCCTCGATGGGGAAGGGGAAGAAAAGGGCCAGGCCGCGCCGCTGGGGGAGCGACCCAGTGCGACCTGGCGAAAAGGGTGCAGAAGGCCGGGCGCTACTCCGGCTATCCTCAATAGGCCGACAAAGCCTTTCTCTCAGGTTCCGGCTATAGCCCCAGCAGGCATACCGGACGTTGCTCTAGTGGCTGGTACTACAGGCAGTTTTTCAGGTGGGCGCCTATCCGTTGCCCTGCGGGTCTGCTTTCCCCGCCGCTTCTGCGTGATGCAGTGCCAGTGCCTGTTGTGTGCTAACTGGCGCGACTCCGTCTTCTACATCGGAGTGAGCACTACCAGCGACGGAACGCTGACTCCCGGCATGGAACACGGCATGCCGGCCGTGCAGTGCTCACTCCGATGAAGTCCCCGTGACGTGGGGAATACGGCCTGGCCCTCGGCGAGATTGCTGGTGAACCGATGCCAGGCTGCCGGTGATGCGCTCCGCCGGCTGACGCCTGGATATCCGCCGAAGCAGCCCGCCAGGACGGGGCGTGATCAGGTGGAGCGGGGCGGGGTGATCAATTCGTTGAAACGTGACATGTCACGTTTTGCGAGTTGGTCGGCTGAGTGGATCAGCAGGGTCAGCACCTCGCCCCGCTGCTCGAAGCCGCCGGCGGCACAAATCCGGTCCAGCGCCTCGGCGGTTCGCTGGTACATCTCGAACTGCATCACCTGGTGGCCCAGGGCGGCCAGGCGCTCGGCTTCGCGATCTCGCTGGTCTGCCTTTCGCTCCTTGGCGCTCTTGGCCATCGTCAGTCCTCCTTCTTGCCGGTACCGACAAGCAGGACAGCCAGCAGCAGGGCGACGATCACCAGATCGCTGACCATCGACATGATCCGGCTCGCGGAATCGACCAGCACCACGCCGCCGGCCAGCCCGAAGGCGGCGATCCGGCGGGCGCGGTTGGTCATGTGCTTGAACCAACCGCGCATGGCGTCAGGCCTCGATACCGTAGTCTTGAACGCGCAGGCCCAGCTCGCGGCCTACCTCGGCAAGCACCTTCAGCTCGGCCGGCTCGATCTCGCCGTCAGCCTCGGCGACGGTGATCATGTTGACGAACACCTCCTCGGCGTCGCTGGCGTTGTTCTTGATGTCGCGGATCTCGCGCAGGATGTTCATGCGGCCCACGCGGAAGCCGGCCTGCAGCTGCTCGGTGAAGCGGGAGACCGTGGTGGTGATCTCGCCGCCGAAGTGTTCCAGGTTCTTGTTCGAGCGCAGCAGCTCCTCGATCTTGTCGCTTTCGGACTTTTCGATCTCGCCGTCCGCAGCGGCCACCAGCAGGCAACCGCCCACCACCGCCTGCATCAGGTCGCGGTTCTCGACGCGCTTCAGCTCGACCTTGGCGGCGCCGACCTTCTTACCGAACAATTTTCCGAACATGGGGTATCTCCAGTTTGTGAGGGCTCAACGCATCGCCCTCTCTGAAGGCGATCCGGTGAGGGCCGGCGAACCGGCCAGAGTCATGCGTAGATGTCGGGTGCTTCGGCTCGGCGCAGCACCCGGACCTGGGCGATGCGGCGCTCCGGTGCGCGGCGGTCTCGGCGCATCGGGTCCTCGTCGAGGAAGGAGTGGGAAGCGATCAGTGCCATCAGTGCGATGCACAGCGGGCTGATGATTTGTCGCTTCATCGCCTCGGCCACCAGCTGAGGGGCGCGCTGCACGCCCAGCTTGAACATCGCGCTGCTGACCCGCTTGGTGACGGTCATCGGCGCGATCGACATGTCGCGGGCGATCTGTTTGTGGGTCAGGCCGCTGGCCAGCCCCAGAACGCATTCCAATTCCCTCGGAGCCAGGCCTTTGCCCAGCAGGCCTTTCCATTCGCCTACTACGATCATGGTGTGTCCCTACGCCGCGGTGGCGTACTGCCGGATGAGGTCTTCGAAGCCGGCCAGGGTGCGCTGGAAGTAGAGCTTCAGGCCGGGGCTGTCTGCCTGCTGCATCTCGCGCCGGTACATGGCGGCCATGTCCTGGGCGTGCGGCAGCATCACAGTGGTGCGGATGAACGGGTCGGTGCAGGCTTCCATCTTTTCGCGGAGCCAGACGGCGTAGGGCTGGGTCATGCTTGCGTCCTCTGCAGGCGAATGCCGCGGGAGACACCCGGCAGCAGCTTCAGGAATCCTTTCTTCTCCAGCGCCAGCAGGTGCTCCTGGGCGCCGTTGTGCGAGGTCATGCCCAGGACCTTGGCCAGCTCGGCCCGGGTGGGCGGCATCTCGTGCTGCTGGATGAAGGCCTCAACCGCCTCCAGCACCTGCCGCTGTCGCGGCGTCAGCTTCTCGGCCATGGCGGCCTCCTGTTCGGGTGGCATCCCGTCTGGCCCTCGTGGGAAGGCCAGCCAGTGATGCCCTACGCTGCAGTTACCTGGCTTGCGCGAGCACTGCGGATCTGTCCGTTCACGTTGATCTTGAGCCAGACGCCGCGGCCCTTTCCGCTGCCCAGGTTGACGCTGTTCAGGTAGGTGCCTTGCTTCTCGCCGCTACGCAGCTTGACGGTTACGGCCTGGCCTTCTTTCAACTCGATCATTGGGTGCTGCTCCTTTGGGGTGGTTTTCCCGGCTGGCCCTGTCCCCAAGGCCAGCGAGGAAAACGGGTGCCGGTCTTTCCCGACTGTCATCCAGGTGTGTCCGCCCTGGCGCGCTCCGTACCCGCTGCTGATTGCAGGTCGTGAGGGGGTAGGCTTGTTGGCCTCGAGCTTCCTCCAGCGCCGCAGATCAGCAGGCAGCGGCGCCTTCATGGGTCCATACGAGATGCAGCGCTACAGCTCTGGCGGCCTGGTAGGCGGGCAGGGCTACATCAAGTCCGGCGCGCCTCATTGCCGAAGCTCGGCGCGCTAATTCGAATCGGTACTGCTGGCCTCCGTTACAGGCCACGGTGGGCTGGGCGCGTATTGCTCACTGAGCCGCTGTGCTGGTGGAGCGCCTTCATCTCAGGCATCCAGCAGGGAGAGGGTTCGTGCGCCTCGACGTATCAAGTCGGCCTGGTGCCAGAGCCAGGCATGGGGCGGGGCTCACCCGCAGATCAGCAGTCGTTTTTATCCACCGTCGCTCAGGCCAAGGCCTGTCGGGACTGCGGTGGGATCGTGGTTGTTAAAGAGCAGGGCGGCTTTCGCTGCCGGGCAGGTTGTCGCCTGCCGGTGAGATAAAATTAGCAATGCTGCTAATATCAGTCAATAGCAGTGCTAATAAAAAACACCGCAGGCATGAAAAAGCCCGCTCGGCGGCGGGCTTTTGGTGACGGTGGGTCAGTCCTCTTTCGGTACCGTCCAGAACACCTGGACATGGCCATCGTCGCGATGCGCGATCGTCACGTTGTCGTTCTCACCGATCTCATCCAGCACCCGGTCCCAGGCTTCGGGGTCGTCGCTAGGGTAGCGCTCCAGCACCGCAGCCTTGTCCTTCTGCGCGGCCGGCGCGTTGATGGCGCGCATGACCCGCTGGGAAAGGAGCGTGTAGGCGTCCACTGGTGGGCGGGGCTGTTCGGCGGTGGCAACGTTACGCGGCATCGGGTACCTCCTTACTGTGATACTGTTCAAATATACAGTATGCGACAGGAGGCGAAGCGGCAAGGTTCCAGGCAGAAAAAAGCCCGCGCTAGGCAGGCTCTCTGTTCAGCGGCGGGGCAGCTTCGACAGGAAGGCCTGTGTCGCCTTCGCGGCAGCATCGTCGATTGCCTGCCCAATGGTCTCCTGCAGCTTTCCCTCTGTCATCATGATGTAGCTGCTCTCCCGAGCTGCCAGGCCTTCTACCCGCATGGACTCGGGAGCGCTACCCGGGATGGCTATATCGAACGTCAGGGTGGCGCTGGCCACCATCCTGGCGTCGGCAGCGGAGGCGAACGGTCCGGCTACGGCCATCCATTTCATCGTATTCCCGTTGTCCACGCCGAACTCCATGATGATGTTCCGGGCGGTGATGGAGGGTTGTCCGGCCGGGCCGGGGGCATCGCCGACGGTCAGGCTTGGGATCCGCGCGCGTAGCTGCGATGCCAGTGCCTTGGACATTGCCTTGCCGGCCTGAATGTCGAAGGTGTACGCCCCCCAGGTCCGGCCAACAGTGGGTCGGCTGCTCACCACAAGGCTCTGGAATTGCAGCGGCAAGACTAGGGTCCCGCGTGCGCCCTCGATTGACGTCACCATGGCGGTCTGGCCTTGCACCGGCGGGTCGATCTGCTTCGCAGCACATCCCGCGAGGGTCAGCGCCAATAGGACGGGTAGGGCAATGGCTTTCATCCTGAACTCCGGAGGGAAAACGATGAGTCTAGCTACCCAAGCGCTCGGCGCCCGGCAAAAGCTGACGGGCTGCGCGAGCAGGCAACTTGGCGTGCGTATCATGGCGGCCGCATCAGATCAGGAGACGACCCATGTCCTACAACCTCGCCGATCTACCCATGGATGAACGCCGCGCCATGGAGGAGCACAAGGCCGAGCTGTTCGAGTTCTGGAAGGCGAACAAGGACCGCGGCTACGGCGATGCCGCGCGGATCTTCGGAGCGAAGGAGAAGAAAGGGAAGGGCTGGCGCGCCTGGGCTGACCTGGAGCTGGCCGGCATGGAGCCCCAGCAGTACCGCAACATGGTGCGCACCGAGATGAACCGGCTGCAGAGCGGGAAGCCGAGGGAGTAGGGGTGTGATACTAGAATAGGAGTTTTGTCTTAGTATTTAATCTGTCTTAGTTTCAAGTTTTTTAAGTAACGCAGCTTTTTGCTTTCTGTGATTGCTGCGGTTAATAACTTTCGCTTCAAAATCTGTGGCTCTTTTATGCTCAGCTAAAAGCATTAATGAGCTTATCATTGTGAAGGCGATAGAAGCTCCCACAGCTCTGTAAATCCCTAGAGCATAGGTTATTCCGGAGTCAACAGATGCGAAAAATAACCCGAGGCCAACTAAAATAGAAAGTATTGAGTATAGAAATATCAATCTATGAATGGCTACAGATTTCCGATCAATCATAGGCTCTAGTCTTCTGCGCTCCGTGCGGCTAAAGCTTTTGAGTTTATTAACATCGCCAAGCTTGCTTAAAAGGCTTACTGCAATGCTGATTGGTGCGGCTATAACAGCTATCATGCCTGCAGGAATTATGCTTTTGTCTTGTGGTATATACGGGTGCACTAGGCCAAGCAGATAGCCGCCAGCGATACATGCGGGTATAAGTATCGCTAATCGTTGGGCGTTTGTCTGTGCTCGACCTATTATGTTCACTATTCTGTGCTCTCAGAAGTAGCATCTATCTCGCTAGATTCGATCTTGCTACTCAACCATCGATGCATTTCGTGGTAAAGCGTACTTTCGTTGATGAGTCCGCTGGGCAAAAAATCAACACTAATATTTCCGGATAATTTGAGCTCGTCACCATAAATTTTCCCCCCTCCCTGAAGGTTGATAACCACGTCACTGGCGGGGCTATGGCGGAGACTGGTGGCTATCGAGTCGATCACCTCTTGACCGGTCTTCGTGGTCTTCCGATTGTACGTGATCTCTAGGGCTAGGTGGATGTTCGCTTCGTCGAGAGACTCCTCAAGGTTCAGCCTGTCAAGAAGGCCTGGTGCTACAGCCTTGATGATTGCTGCCGCTACTCCGGTTGGCTCGAAGCGGACCTTGCTAGCATGAACCTCTTCGACGGGCTGACCCTTTCCTCCCAGTCGCGCGCCTTGGGCGTTGGGGTGTGAAGGGTCAATCGCTGGTTCAGTGGTCAAGGGAGCGCCAACGTGAATGCTTTTGGCTGGGGCTTTTTTCAGCTTTTCGAATACGCTCTCTGCAGGCTTATCGCTCAGCGAAAGGAGAACGCCCGTCTGTAAGCTAGAGGTACAACTAGTTAATAGCCAAGTCAAATGAGCTTCAAGGTGCCTGCTCTGGAGTGCGGCAGATTGCATCAAGACTAAGTGGTTATCTAGCACGCCGAAATATAGGATCGACTCAACGAATTCTCTCCTTTTCTTGACTGTAGTGCTGTCTACTCCAGGGTCCTGAATGTCCGGGCTAAGAACTTCCGTGTCAGGAATGTCATCAGAGGAGAGCGAGTCAATAGAGTAAAATTCTGCGTCATCGTCAACCGTTATGAATGGTTGTTTACGGCCTTTTTCTAAGTATACAAGTTGACCGAAGTTCATGCCGTTGTATTTTTGAAACTTGTTGATGAAGATTACTACGGTATCTTCGGCATTGGCCTTTTGCTGTCTTTGGTTTGGGCGCTTTACAGGGCCATTATTTCCCATGGCGCCTTCGAGTAGCGCTTGCAAGTTTGGTTGCCCAGTAATTATGGCGTTCTTGTAGTGCACTACTTTTGGTTTTTTTGACGATGCCACGGTGCTCTCCCAAAGCTGGCCGATTACATATCAATTGGCCAGGATTCTTTTAATTTTGCTGTTGTCTTAGCGCGCTAAATTAAACTGGTCCTGGTTCTACCAGTCTTTACCTCTGAGCCCATCCATACACTCCTTTACGTCGTCATCAATCACGCTTCCCGGCTTGATGCATTCCTGCATGGAGCGGCGCGGCCCACGGTTGTCGATACGCTCTTGGCGCTCAATATTTGCGAGGTTGCGCCTGGCGCCGTCAGCCATCGGCCCTTTGCCGGCGGCCCAGGTCTGCAGGATGGATTTCTGGGTATAGCTCGTCGCGGCCTCGACTGCCGGGCGAATTGCGTTGGCGGCCTGGGCGAGGGCGGTGTCTTCCGCGAAGACAGGGGCGGCGAGAAAGAGGGTGACCGAGCTAGTCAGGAGGTATCGCATACAGGCTTCCTTGCTGTGTGATCACCAGGGGTATCGGCATCCGGCCGGCTGGCTTTACTGATTCAATTCGTCAGAGCATAGACCAGCACCACGACCGCGATGATGCCGGTGATCGTGGTGAACAGACCGATGATCTCGCAGAGGCCATCCCAGTACGCACTTTTCCCTGGGAAGCGGCCTCCGCTCAAAAGGCGGAGTACGAAGCGTCCGAGACCATCGCACAACATACTGCATAGCCCGCCCAAGATAGCCGATAAGAGATCCACTGCATGGTCCTCGGCTAGCGGCAGATCGCCTCGCAGGGCACGCCGTCGTGGTCACCATCGATACGGGAATTGTGGCACTGCTGCAGCTGAAACTTCGCTTCGGCGCAGCTGCTCATCTGCTTGCACGACTTCAGCGTATCGCAGCTGAAGGAGCCGGAGGAGCCAGTGGCGTCTGGGCTACCGAATTGCGAGAAGGACGTTGGCCGCTTCTGCGGTGCTGCCATTGGTGCCTCGTCATTCGGATCTCGCGACTCTTGCCGCTGGTCACGCGCAGCACGGCGCCACTCCCAGGGCGCCTGGCGTTCAGCCTCAGGCAGAGCCCACAGCCCGCGTTTTTCCGCCCTTGCCTCGGCCTCGAGCGTTAGCAGTGACCGATCCTTCAGATACTGCCGATAGACCCACGCCGAGCCCAGGCGCACCTGCTCGGCGTTGACGTCGGTATTGCCCTGGTAGACGCGAGCCACCTTGCGGCCATACCGATCAGTATCTTGGACGTCCAGCCGCACGTCCTTGCCGAAGACCATGCTAGCTAAGGACTGTTGGGCACGGTTGCCGTAGGGCTGCTTCGATTCAGGAGTGTCTATCTCGGCCAGTCGTATCTTCAGCTGCTGTTTCTGCGCCGTAAGGCAGGTGAGGGTGTCGCCATCGTGCACGCCAACGACGCGGCAGTCGATTTCCTGCGCTGTGGCGAGAAGGGGAAGGGCTGCCAGCAGCAGCGCAGAGATAGAGTGACGGATCATGGGCACCTCCTGTGCCAATTGAGTCAGAACTGCTCGAGCTTGGCGATCACCACGCCCAGGATCACAGCTTCGCTATCGATGCGAACGAAAGGCTCGGGCCAGGAAGGGTTCAGCGCCTTCAGGTACCGGAACGTGCCCTCGACCACCAGCTGCTTGAAGGTGGCCTCCTGCTCGTCGACCATCTTCACAACTACGTAGCTACGGTTGATCGCCTCGACCTCTGGGTCGCAGTAAATGATGTCGCCTTCGCTGAAGGACTTCCCGCCGTGGGGGTTGAACATCGAGTCGCCGCGCACGCGGAGGGCGAACGTCCAGTCGCTGTGCGGAACGGGGCAGGGTAGGTATTTCTCGGCCATGCCAGGTGCGTAGGCCTCTACTGCCTCGTGGAACGATCCGGCCTGTACCCAACTGATCAGTGGGATGTTGCCGCGGTTGGCAGGCGCCGGCTCGGTATTGGGGGCCTCGCGAACCTCTGCTGCGCTGGGGATGTTCATGACCTTCGCCAGGCGGGGAGAAATTTCTCCCACCTCACAGCCCAGCACCCGGGCGAGAGTGAGCGCCGCATCCAGATTCAGCGGGATCTTGCCGGTGGCGTACTGGCTGAATGCGCTCTGCCCGGACCATCCCGCGCGCTCTGCGACGTCAGCCTGGGTGAGTGACTGGCCGCGCGCCTTCGCTGCTGCTTTCCGGTCTTCGTAGATCGCCTTCAGGCGGGCGCTTTCGGCCAGCTCTTCAGGGGTGAGGTCACGTCGTTTTGCCATGCGCGCAACTGTATTAGCAGAGCTGCTACCCGTACAAACAGCTTTGCTCAT
This sequence comes from Pseudomonas sp. LA5, assembly GCF_028640825.1. Taxonomy (NCBI): domain Bacteria; kingdom Pseudomonadati; phylum Pseudomonadota; class Gammaproteobacteria; order Pseudomonadales; family Pseudomonadaceae; genus Pseudomonas; species Pseudomonas sp. LA5. The sequence continues at coordinate 29,015 of NZ_JAQYZY010000034.1, read as the reverse complement.
TTCTCGTTGAGCGTAGAAAGTAGCACTGCTACTATTGTCGGTGAGCACTACCGAGAGCGCGTCCATGCAGAAGATTCCCCTGAACGAGTACCTGGAAAAGCACGGGACCCAGTCAACCCTGGCAACCGCGCTTGGCGTTGGTCAGTCCGCGATCTCTCAGATGGCCCGCTCCGGCCGTGTCATCGAGGTCGTGGTGCACGACGACGGGCGTATCGAAGCGAACGAGATCAGACCGATCCCGGCCCGGCCGCGCCGCAGCGCCGCCTGACCATGGAACCCATTATCCGCGTCATGGCCTTGCGCCAGCAGTCACGCGGAATAGCTGTGATTCCGTCCAGTACGTGAATCGCAGGCACAAAAAAGCCCGGCGGCAACCGGGCTTCTAGGTGAAACAGCTCTGCGAAGGAGCGAGGTGAATGATGCAACAGATCCTCAGTACCGGCAACACCCTGACCATGAGCAGCCGCGAGATAGCTGAACTGGTCGACAAGCAACACAAGGACGTCATCCGCGACATCCGCGTGATGCAGAAGGCCCTGGCAGAGGATGGCGCAGATTTGCGCCATCTCCGCGAGGAGAAGGACGGGCGCGGCTACACCAGCGCTTTCCACCTCGACAAGGACCTGACCGAGACCCTCGTCACCGGCTACAGCATCCCGCTGCGCCACAAGGTGATTCGCCGCCTTCACGAGCTGGAGCGTCACGCCGCCCCGTCGCTGGCTGTGGCGCCGCCTCAGTCCTTCGCCGCGGCGCTTCGCCTGGCCGCCGACCAGGCCGAGCTGATCGAGCGCCAGCAGGCTGAGCTGGCCGAGGCCTCGCCGAAGGTTGAAGCCCTGGAGCGCATCGCTGGCTCCCGTGGCGCCATGTGCATTACCGACGCCGCCAAGCACCTGAAAGTGCAGCCGCGCCGCCTGTTCGACTGGCTGAAGGAAAACCGCTGGATCTACCAGCGCCCCGGCAGCAGCCGCTGGGTCGGGTACCAGCCGCGCATTCAGTCCGGCTTCATCCTCCACAAGATCACCACCATCGGCGCCGACGAGCAGGGCGAGCTCCGCGCTGCCACCCAGGTGCGCATCACTCCCAAGGGCCTCGCCAAGCTGGCCCTGCTCGTAGGGGAAGCACTGTGAAGCTGCAGGAACTGCTGGATCGCCCAATCGCCTTCCAGCGCGCATTCGTGGGCCTGGGCATCGGTATCACCGGCGCGCTGATGCTTTCGCAGGCCGTGTACTGGTCCACCCGCACCGACGACGCTGACGGCTGGTTCTACAAGACCATGGAGGAGTGGGAGGCCGAGACCGGCATGACCCGCTCCGAGCAGGAGAGCGCCCGGAAGAAGCTGGTGAAGGTCGGCGTGCTGGAGGAGATGAAGAAGGGCGTTCCGTGCCGCCTGTTCTACCGCGTCAGCCTGGACGCCATCGTCGCAAACTTGGATGCAGGAACCCTGAAATCCAGTATGCGGAAATCCCGCAATCCAGTTTGCAGGAATCCTGCAAACAAGGATGCAGGAAAGCCGCAGGCAAGCGTGCAGGGTTCCAGCAGCCAAGCCTGCGGAAATCCCGCAGACATTACAGAGAATACAACAGAGAGTACTTCAGAGATTACGGCAGAGAGCTTGCAGCCCGGGCCGGCGGCGCCGTCCCAGCCCGCCGTGCTGACGCTGGTCGCTGACCAAGGTCCTCGCGTTGCCATCCCTGAAGACATGCCCGGTCCCAAGGACCAGACCTGCAAGACGTTCAAGGCCTGGGCGAACTACGCCATGGCCTACCGCAAGCGCTACAGCGCCTGGCCGGTGTGGAACGCAAAGGTTGCTGGTCAGGTAGGCCAGCTGGTTGACCGCCTGGGCGCCGACATCGCCCACCACGTCGCCGCCTACTTCGTCGGCATCAACGACTCCCGCCTGATCAACGGCTGCCATGGCCTGGGCGACCTGCTGGCGCGCGCCGAGGCCTACCACACCCAGTGGGCCACCAACCGCCAGATGAACGCGACCACTGCCCAGCAGCAGGAGCGCAAGCAAGCCAACCTGAACGCCGGTCAGGAGGCTGCCCAGCGCATCCTGAACCGCGAGGAGCGCCGCGCGAATGAATTCCTGTGATCGCCTGAGCGCTGACCAGGTCGCCCGGCTGGCCCTGGCCATCGTGGCCACCGCCGAGGTGCTGGGACAGACCCTGACTGCCGACGCGGCCGAGCTGATGGCTGACGACCTGGCCGACTACCCGGCCGAGGCCGTTGGCGCCGCGCTGAAGGCCTGTCGCCGGCAGCTGGCCGGCAAGCTGACCCTGGCCGCCATCCTGGAGCGCGTCCAGGCCGCGGACGGCCGCCCGGGCAAGGACGAGGCCTGGAGCATCGGTCTGTCTTCCTCGGACGAGTTCGAAACCGTGGTGATGACGGAGGAGATTCGGCAGGCCATGGCCGCTGCCGCGCCGATCCTGAAGGTAGGCGACAAGGTCGGCGCCCGGATGGCCTTCCTGTCCACCTACGAGCGCCTCGTGCAGCAGGCAAGGGCCGCCGCGGTTCCTGTCAGCTGGAGCATCTCCGTCGGCTTCGACGCCCAGCGCCGTATCGCCGCCGTCGAGCAGGCAGAGCGCCTCGGCCGTGTCAGCCCTGCTATCGCCGCCGAGCAGCGCCTGCTGCTGGGCCACAAGGCGCCCACGAAGAACGGCCGGGCCATTGCCGGGCTGATCACCGGCAACCCCGCGCCGGCGACCGCCGACGTCCAGGCCCGCCTGGCAGTCATCCGCGACGACCTGGCAAAGAGCCGCCGCGAGAAGGAAGAGCGCCGCCAGCAGGCGGTCGTGCAGGCCACCCAGGACCTCGACGACCGCCGCGCCCAGGCCCTGGCCGCCATCGAGCAGATGCGGAGAGCGAAGTCATGAAGTGGCAAGCCCAGGGCGAGTACCTCGTCATCAGCAACACCATCCCCGCCTACAAGGTGTGCAAGGTCTTCATCGGCGCCGAGGCCGAGTACCGCCCGAGCTTCTCCGGCGAGTTCATCAGCCTGTTCGTGCCGACCTTCGACGAAGCTAAAGCCATCTGCGAGCGGCACCACCAGATCATGGGCGAAGCCCAGGAGGCAGCATGAATCAGAACATCAAGGCAGGCGACCTGGCGCTGGTGGTTGGCGCTTTCCGGATCACCGAAAACATCGGGAAGACCGTTCGAGTCGAGGAGTTCTTGACCGAAGGCCAGGTGAGCCTGTGGGCCGATGAGGAAGGCCGCCCCGCCCGCAACGACTGCGGCGGTGGCGGCTGGCTGGTCAGCGCCAGTGGCCTGCAATCCGGCTGCAAAGGGAGGAAAGGGTTCGCCCTCATCAATCCCAAGCACCTCATGCCGCTTCGCGGTGACCGCTCGCCTACGCGCCAGAAGTCGCAGCAGGTGCCGGCATGATGTTCACCCAGGAGGAATACGACGACGCCCGGCGCCTGGCCTTCGACCAGGGCTTCTGCCGCGGCTCGGGCATGCACCCCGACGTCCCGCATACCGAGGGCTATATCAACCTGCGCGAGCAGGACCTGGCCCAGCCGGTGAAGCGCGAGCGCCGGGCCCCGCGCCGGCGCTCTGCTGGTGAGGTGTCGGAATGAAGGGCAGAACACCCAGCGCCGCCGAGAAGCGCTTCCACACCGCCCTGGCCGCCCTGGGCTGCATCGCCTGCCGCCTGGATGGTCGCCTGAACCCGATCGTGAGCATCCATCACATCGACGGCCGCACCCGGCCCGGCGCCCATCTGCGCGTGCTGCCGCTGTGTGCTGGCCACCACCAGGATGGAACCGGGATGCCAGGCCTGATCGCAGTCCACCCCTGGAAGCGCCGCTTCGAGGATCGCTACGGCACGCAGGACGAGCTACTGCAGCGCTGCCACGGCCTGCTGGCCGAAGCGGGTGCCGCATGACCGCTGCTCTCAAGGCCTGGCCCGCGCCGCGCGAGACCCGCACCCGGAAGAAGCCGGTGGACTGGGAAGGCATCGAGCAGACCGCGCTCTTCAAGTGGATCGACCTGCAGTACCCGCAGGAATCGAAACTGATCTACCACGTGCCCAACGGTGGCCACCGCCACAAGGTCACGGCCGGCAAGCTGAAAGGGCAGGGCGTGCGCGCCGGGATGCCGGACATCAACGTCGACATCGCCCGGGGCGGCTACTTCGGCCTCCGGATCGAGTTCAAGTCCACACCCCCGCACGACGCACCCGTCTCGCCCAAGCAGCGCGACGCCCTGCAGCTGCTCGCCGAGCAAGGCTATCTGGCCATCGTCTGCCGTGGCACCCACGACGCCCAAGAGCAGATCCGAGCTTACATGCGCCTGCCCAAGACCGAGGCCCGCCAATGAACCACCCTGCGCAAGACCTGGTCGGCATGGCCCGGCAGATCCTCGGCCATTCGCTGGTCGTCTTCCTGAGCCACCACGACGAGGCCCACCAGGCCGCGCCGGGCAATGCCCGTGAGGTGATCGCCGAGATGGCCGCCCTGTCTGCCCGCCGCCTGGCTGCCGCCACTGATGAGGAGCTGCGCCGCCGGCGCGAGGTGCTGCTGGCCGTCTACACCAACGCCGCCAGCACCCGCCACGCCTGCCGCGGCTACCAGTCGGCCCAACGGCCCGGCTCTCGCCCTGGCGCTCGCATCTGGAAGGACCGCTCCGCCGTCAACAAGGCAGGTGAGCAAAAAGCAGAACGTGACATGTCACGCGCCCTGACCGAGCGCGAGCTGATCGAAGAGGAGATCCAGCGGAGGGCCAATGCGCAAGCAGCACGGGCCTGACCTCAAGCGCCGGCCCGCGCTGATCAACCGGTGCACCTCGTGCCGTGGGCGCGGCGTCGTCACCGGCGTCTTCCACGAGATGGACTGTACGACCTGCGAAGGCACCGGCTGGGTCGACCGGGAAACCGGCCAGGCCCTGCCAGCCGAGCAGCTGGTGTTCACCCTGAGCAATCGCCTCCTGCACCTGGAACAGCAGCTGGACACCCTGCAGCGGACGCAGCCGACACAAGAGAACAACCGCCGCGGGCCTGGTGGCTCGCACCGCACGGGAGACTGACCATGCAGAGTTTCAGCAGTAGCAAGGTATCCACCCTGGTTCGCATCCTGCTCGCCGGCAGCGAGGGCAAGACAGCATCGGCAGCCTGGGTAGACGCGGATCAAGACGGGCGAGGGGGCTTCGGCGGCCTGTCGCGGCAGGAGCGGTTCGAGCTGGACTGCGAATATCGGGCATTCTTGCGCAAGAACCTGAAGGAGCGGCACTGGGACGCGCTGATCGCTCGCTACACCATCGAGGCGGCCGAGCGGGCGCCTGCCATCAAGCGGCTGTCGCAGATCATCGCCAGCCCGGCGCACGGACACTTCAAGTCCTACGCCGTCCTGGCCTGGGCGATGCCGCAGCGCGCCGGCGTGGAGGGCAAGCGCTCCACCATTGTGCTGCGCGAGGACATCTACGACATGGCCCGCTGGGACAACAACCGAGGCACCTCCGAGCGCACCATGCGGCGCTGGCGGGGCTACATCCACGAGATGCTAAACGAGGCCCTAGACTTGGCGATTGCTGCTGCAATTCATCTGCTGGAAGGTCAGGAATTGTTCGAAAGAGAAGTTGCTTGACAGGATTGGCCGTTTGGCCGAACATTTCCCTATCTTGCCGATCCTGCGAATGATGAAGATGCAGCGGCACACAAGCCCAGCCACCGCGCTGGGCTTTTTCGTTTTTGGCATGTAGCTCAGTCGGCAGAGCAGGCGGCTGTTAACCGCCCGGTCGGAGGTTCGAGCCCTCCCGTGCCAGCCAAATATCTCAGAAGCTCATCGGTAGAGTGGCCATATGACCTGTGGCGGCGAGCGGCGGCCTGGTTGATAGCCAGGTGTCACGTACCGCCAGCGCCTGGACTTATCACCCTGGTGCGAGCTGGTTCAATTCCAGCCTGAGATGCCAAGCATGGTGGCAGCGCCCATGCGTCCATGAAGTCGCGAATGACCGGGACGACAACATCTGCCCGCCGGGGAAGCGCCGGCATCAGTTCCTATTTCATCACTTTCTTTCGACCTGCCGCCTGATCGCTCAGCCGACCGCAAAGGTTCTCGGCGATGCTTCCCATCGAGCAGATGTCCAGGATCGATAGCGCCGAGCCTTCGTAGGCCGCTGCGTTTCCGGTAATGACGTCACGAACTGTGAGGACCCGATCATCTGGGTCCTTGAAGCTTCGCCTCAGAGTCACCTCGAAATTGGATGGGAAAAATGCCTGGACATAGGAGAGCAGACTAAGCCGCTGTACTTCGTTGCGCATGGCTCTGTTCCTTCTCGATTAAGAGGGCAGCCTGCGCGCGATCGGTACGCTTCGGTCAAGCGTAAGCGGGGCAAATGGCGTATCTCCTCAAACATCCAGCAGCTCCGGTGCAATGCCCAGCGCTGCCGCGATCTTGTCGCGGGCAGGCCGAAGCAGGTTTCTATCCTGCTCCTGCTGGGCATAGTCGTGCTGGCTGATGTCGATGCGGGCGGCCACCTCGGCCAAAGATAGCCCTAGGTGCCTACGCCAGGCGCCTACCGGGGTCATGCCTCCAACTATCATGTAACCGACCACCTCGTGCGGAATGGTCACGCTGCCACCGAGCTGACGACCAGGCGACGCCCAAGGGCGGCCAGGGCCTGCTCCAGCGCTTCGATCTTCGAGGCGTGGAGGAAGTCGACGAGCCGGTCGCTGGTGTTCTGGGCAACGCCCAGCAGGCGCCGCAGATCGGCCTTGCGCATACCGCGCTCGACCATGGCGTTCCACAGCTCGATCTTCGCCACGGTCGCTACCGGCAGGTGCACGACAAGCTCGCCAGGCTCCGCCGGGCTGGCCTGGGGGATGGCGCGGCGCTGGTCGACGTAGATCGACAGGGTGGTCTCGATGCCGTCCACAGCCTCGCGCAGGGCATGGGCCTCGTCGTCGCCGTAGCTGTTGAACTCCGGCAGGTCGCGGCAGAACACGGCCAGGCCGGGGGTATCGTCGGTTTCGAATCGAATAGCGTAGCTGTACATGGTGACCTCCTGTGGCCTGGTACTGGCGATGCAGTGCGCTGCTGAAACGGCGAAGGGGGCTCTCAGAGCCCCAGTTGTTTGATGATTGCTTTCCGGGTCGGCTCTTTCATCTCTTTAGCGCCGTGATCCGGAAAGGTCGTCGTGTTGCCGTTTGGAGCGGTGACTTTGAAGTGGCTACCGCCTTTGCCCTTCTCGATCTTCACCCCTTGGGCTTTCAACCACCGTCTGAACTCGCTTCCTTTCATCACCTCATCTCGTTGTGTTGATGGGGTCAGTATACTACCCGTGTGTAGTATGTACAACACGAATGTAGTATTTATTTGAGGTGTGCCAGTGGACCAGATGCTCGAATCCATCCTGCTCTGGTGCATGCCTGGATTCCTCGGCGGCTTCGGCGGCGTGATCAGCTACTTCTGGCCGCCGACCACCGAAATGCGGTTCTCCGCGAAGAGCTTCGCCATCAAGTTCCTGACGGCGTTCTTCGTCGGCAAGGTGTCGGGCTACTTCATCCCCATGACCAACGAATACCGCTCGGGCTACCTGATGGTGCTCGGGTTCTGCGCCTACCCCGTGCTGGGAATGCTTGAAGTAAAGGTGAAGGGCGCGATAGAGCGGTTCAACCCGCCTGGAGCCAACTGATGCTGCTGATCTCCATTGCCGCCGTCCTGGCCTACGGCCTGGTTATCGCCCGGTGCGTCTGGTTCGCCGCCAACGGCAACCGGTTCCGGCAAGACGACCGGACCGAGGTGATGTTCATCGTCACGGCCTCGACCCTGTACGTGCTGGCGCACATGGCCCTGTGGCTGATGGAGCCCTGGAAGCTGATCAACAACAGCATGGCGAGCGCGCTGGTGGTCGGTCACACGATCTTCTGCGGCGCCTATTTCTTCCGCCGGATCGGCGCTCTGGTGGATGGCCGGGATCGCCGGCAGATTCAGCGCCGAGTGCGGAGGGCGCACGGATGAAACAGGCACGATTCGCTTTGCGTTGGCTCCCGGCGTTGCTGGTGGTCTTCCTGGTAGGCACCGGCTCCGGCTACGTCACCCGAACCTGGGAGTGCCGCAACACGCTGCAGACGATCTATGTCGCGGCGCCAGGCTTCGAAGTCGGCTCCATGCAGGTGCCGGCCAAGCTCTACGCCATTGAGGTCTCGGCCTGCACGCTGCCAGAGCAGTGGGGCGGCCACCGCGAGCCGCTGGAGGGCTACCCGTGAGTGAGCGCCGGCAGAAGCCGCCGCCACCGCTACCGCCGCCACCGCGCATACAGGGCCCAACCGGCACCGACTGGATGCCGCTGGCGATCATCGCTTTCGCAGTCTTGTGGGGCGTCCTCGCCGGCCTGGCTATGGCTGGCGCCAAAGTCTTCTGATTTCACCTCATCGGCCCGAGCAGTGCATTCCGGTGCCAACCACACCGGAGAGCACCATGACCGACGCTGTAACCGCCGCCAGCGCCAAGCTTGCGCAAGCAATTGCTGATGTTCAGACCGCAGGGAAAGCCTTGGCCGAGGCCGCGGGCGCTGCCGCTCAACCGGCGAACCCGGCGCCCGAGACGCCGTCCACCAGCCTCCCGCTGACGACCACCATCATCGGCTACCTGAACAAGACCCAGCTCACCGTGCCGTTCCACGAGCTGATCGTGGCCAAGCAGGTGGTGGTCCAGTTGGCGACCGGCCAAGCAGTGAACGTGCTGGACGTGGCCAGGTTCCAGCGGCTGGCGGACACCCAGGCGCTGATGATCCTCACCATCGACCAGGCGATCGATGATCCGACCAAGATCGTCGGCAAGCCTGCATCGGTACGAGCGCGCTACCCGAAGGCGGAGACGGTGCCCGCACCGGTGCCGACGCCTGAACCTGAGAAGCCGGCGGACAACCCGCCTGCCTCGACCCCCGACCCTGTGCCGGCACCGGTGCCTGGCGCTGCTGCGCTGCGAAACATCCCGTTCCTCGGCATCAACCTGGCGGCGCATCCCAATGCGAACCAGGTGCTGCCGGGCGAGGCCGGGACACACTTCAAATGGCCGAGCCGTGCAGACGTCCGTCTCTACGTGCGCGACTTGGGCATCCGCCTGATCCGGTTCCCCTATGGCCTCCAGCGCGCCACGCTGATCGACTCGACCGGCCTGCCGGTGAAGGGCGGCCAGCTCGACCCGACCTTCGTCGCCAAGATGAAGACCGTGCTGGGCTGGATCCGCGAGGACTCGAACGGCGAGGCGCTGGTCATCTTCGACCCGCACCACTACTGGCGCATGTACCGCAATCAGACCGCGATGGTCGAAGGCGTCCGCAAACAGACCGGCGCGCTGCTGCCGGCCGGCGAGGCAGCCGGGCAGGGCGGTCGCTGGAGGCGCCAGGAACAGGTGCTGATCGACGACGCCAACGGCTGGGGCGCTGCGGACCTGGGCGACCACATCGCCTCGATGGTCACGACCTTCGATGAGGCGATGATCCTGGGCTATGGCCTGGGCAATGAGCCTTACGCCTCGGGCGGCGCCCTGGACAGCCTCACGGTCACCGCGATGGAGGCCAAGGTGGTCGCCGACGTGAACATCATGCTGCTGATCATCCGCCGGGTGACGAGCAAGCCGGTGTTCATCTGTGGCAACCAGTGGGCCTCCGCGCGCAACTGGGCAGCCGTCAGCGGCTCGTTCGCTGCTGGCATCAAGGACCCAGCGAACAACTGGATCCCCGAGGTCCACGGTTACGGCGATCTCGACGGCGGTTCGAGCGGCAGATACTCCAGTGGCAACCTCAATGCCTTCCCGGTGGAGCAGGTGGCCCAGGTCTTCCGCCCGGCCTACAGCTACTTCGCCGCCAAGGGCCTGCGCGCCTTCGTCGGTGAGACCGGCATCCCGCCCACTGACTCTGGTCGTGCGGCGCTGGCCCGGGCGCTGGATGAGGCCAAGGCCAACGGCGTCCCGGTCACCCTGTGGATCGCCGGCGGCGATGGCGCCATGGGTGGCGAGAAGATGAACCTGGACGACGCTGGCCATGCCGCAACCCGCGACCTGATCAAGGCCCGCGCCGGTGAGCGCATGGCCGAGTGGAAGGCGCCCAGGTCTTAACACAGGCGCTGTCCTGCTGCTGGAGGTTTTCCGTGATCGATCTTCGCCAGATGCTTGGCTCTGTCGCAGCCGCCTGGGTCCGTCCCTCCCGGGAATTCACCGTCCTCGGTCCGCCGGACGGCCCAACGCCAGAGTTTCGCCGGCAGGTCGCAGAGATGCGCCAGCGCCGGCAACAACTGACTGCGGTGCTGGCGGCATCGGCTGAGTCCATTGCTCTGCTGCAGGCTGAGTACGACCGGAAAGCTGCGGAGCTGGCTGGGCTGTCTGCCCGGCTGGAGCGCATCGAACAGATGAGGTTCGTGTGATGGCCCGATCAACCCTGACCGTAACCATCCGCATGGCCTGGTGGGTGAAGCCCTACCTGTACGGCGTGCTGCTGACTGCCAGGCTGACCGGTCGGCAACCTGACCCTGATCGCGTTGGCGCCTGGGTGCAGCGCGGCATGACCATGACGATGAGCGAGACCAAGCCATGAGCAGCGGCAAAGCCGAGTACTACGCCCTCAAGGGCATGATCACCGAGCTACCCCCGGAGCGGCAGCAAGTCGTCCACGAGACAGCCCAGCAGGTCAAGGAGCTGATGGCCAAGGGCGAAGACCAAATGGTCGGCGCCATGCTTGCCATTATGGAACTGGCAGCGAAGAGCTGATGGCGCTGCGACCCAATAAGCCGTGCCGCGCACGCGGCTGCCAGGCACTGACCCGCAATCCAGGCGGCTACTGCGACGACCACGCCGACCAGGCCAAGCCCTGGGCAACCCGCAAGGGATCGGGCCGCGGTGGACGACCCTGGCGCCGCCTGCGCGACCAGGTGCTGAAGCGCGACAACTACCTCTGCCAGTGCGAGGAGTGCAAGCGCCTGGCTCGCGTCAGGCCCGCGCACGAGGTCGACCACGTCGTCCCGTTGGCGCAGGGCGGCACGGACACGCCGTCGAACCTGTCGGCCATCAACCACGAATGCCACCGGGCCAAGACGCAGCGCGAGGCAGCCGCAGCCTACCGTCCGTCGGTGTAGCACGTTACAAGCCCACCCTATGCACCAAATGAGTGCAGGGTGGGGCGGGTCGAAACCCTACAGCCTTTGCGTAGGACACCGTCCGCTCCACCGTTTTTTTCCACCCGCGAAATATAAAGTTCTGAGGAGGCGCCGATGGCCGGGGTCGCGGGACGGTCGGGTCGTCGTCCCAAACCCACGGCCCAGAAGGCACTGGCCGGCAATCCTGGCAAGCGCGCGCTGAACAAGAACGAGCCTGACTTCGCGCTCGTGACCAACATCGACCCGCCGGAATGGCTGGGCGAAAACGCCGCCAAGGTCTGGAAAATGGTGGTGCCGGAGCTGCTCCGGGCGAAGGTCCTGGCGCTCACCGACCTGCACAACGTCGAGGCCTTCTGCACGGCCTATGACAACTGGCGCATGGCCCAGGACGCGGTTCGGGAACATGGCATCGTGGTAACCGGCGCCATGGGCGGCCCGATGAAGAACCCCGCGCTGACCGCAGCCAATGAGGCGATGCGGCAGATGGTGACCTTCGGCTCCATGCTGGGCCTGGACCCAGCCAGCCGCAGCCGGATCATCGGCGGCAACAAACAGCAATCCACCAACGAATTCGCAGCGATCCTCAATTCCTAATGGCCAAGACCAAGACACCCAACGTCGACAAGGCGCTGGCGTGGGCTCGGTCCGTCTTGAAGGGCAAGGTTCCTGCCTGCCGCTACATCCACCAGGCGATCCAGCGGCACTTCGACGACGTGTCGGATAGCCGCGGCAAGGGCTACCCCTACAAGTTCGACCCGGCCAAGGCCGAGAAGAAGCTGAAGCTGATCCAGTTGCTGCCCCACACCAAGGGCGAATGGGCGTTCAAGCGTCAGCTGATCACCCTGGAGCCCTGGCAGGCCTTCGGCATGGCCGTCACCTTCGGGTGGGTCAAGAAGAAGACCGGCTTCCGCCGCTTCCGCGAGAGCTACTGGGAGGTGCCGCGCAAGAACGGCAAGAGCGTCGTCGCCGCCGGCGTGGGCATCAGCATGTTCGTCGCTGACGGCGAGTTCGGCGGCGAGGTCTACAGCGGCGCAACCACCGAGAAGCAGGCCTGGGAAGTGTTCCGCCCGGCCCGGCTGATGGTGAAGCGCTCGCCGATGCTGATCGAGGCCGCGGGTATCGAGGTGAACGCCTCGAACATGAACGTGCCGGCCGAGGGCAGCCGCTTCGAACCCCTGATCGGCAACCCGGGCGACGGTGCGTCGCCCAGCTGCGCGATCATCGACGAATTCCACGAGCACGACAGCTCGGCCCAGTACGACACCATGCTGACCGGCATGGGCGCCCGTCGGCAGCCGCTGATGTTCATCATCACCACGGCCGGCGCCAACATCGAGGGCCCGTGCTACGACAAGCGCCGCCAGGTCATCGAGATGCTGTCCGGTGCGGTACCGGATCCCGAGCTGTTCGGCTACATCTGGACCCTCGACGAGGGCGACGACTGGACTGACCCGAAGAATCTGGCCAAGGCCAACCCCTGTATGGGGGTCTCGGTGTTCCAGGAGTATCTGGAGAGCCAGTTGGCCCGAGCGATCCGGTCGGCGCGCTTCACCAACACCTTCAAGACCAAGCACCTCAACCTGTGGGTGAGCGCGAAGGCCGGCTTCTTCAACGTCGAGAACTGGAAGGCCTGCGAGGACAAGACGCTGACCCTGGAGCAGTTCGAGGGGCAGGAGTGCATCCTGGGCTTCGACCTGGCGCGCAAGCTGGACATGAACTCCATGGCCCGGCTGTTCTGGCGCGTGATCGACGGCAGGATCCACTACTACAGCGTGGCGCCCTCGTTCTGGGTGCCCGAAGACACGGCCTACGACAGCGACAACAGGCGGATGGCTGAGCGCTTCCAGAAGTGGCTCAACTCCGGCGACCTGCAGGTCACCCCGGGTGCCGAGATCGACTATCGCGAAATCCTCGAGGAGGCCAAGGAGGCGAACCAGGCGGCACCGGTGCTGGAAAGCCCGATCGACCCGCACGGCGCGACCAACCTGAGCCACCAGCTCGATGACGAGGGCCTGACGCCCGTCACCATCGTGCAGAACTTCACCAACATGTCCGACCCGATGAAGGAGCTTGAAGCCGCCATCGAGTCGGGCCGCTTCCACCACGACGGCAACCCGATCATGACCTGGTGCATCGGCAACGTGGTCGGCAAGAACCTGCCTGGCAACGACGACATCGTGCGACCGATCAAGCAGGGCGACGACAACAAGATCGACGGCGCCGTGGCGCTGATCATGGCGGTGGGGCGGGCGATGGCGAAGGTCACGCTCGGCGACGGCGGCATGGACCGATTCATGGATTCAATCCGGGACCCCATATTCGAATGAGCACCGCATCGATCCTCTACCTGCTGATCGCAGCGCTGGGCTTCGGCCTGGCCGTGGCCGGCGTTTACCTCCTGCTCGGCCTGGGCTGGGCGCTGCTCGCTGGCGCTGCCTCGTGCTTCGCCGCTGCGGCATTCATCCGAAGAGGGCTGACCAGTGGCTAAGTCCCTTCTGTCGGTACTCAGCAGCGCGGTGTCCGCGCCGCAGACGTCGATCATTGATTGGGTGGGTCGGTCGCTGTCCGGCAGTGCGGCCAACATCTGGGCGCAGACGGTCGGCACGACGTCCTCCAACGGCAAGACCGTGACGGTCGACAAGGCCATGCGTCTTGCCGCCTGCTGGGCCTGCGTCCGGCTGGTCGCCGAAACGATCGCCACGCTGCCGCTTGGTCTCTACCGGCGCCTGCCGGATGGCGGCCGCGAGGTGGCCAGCGACAACGATCTGCACTGGATCCTCAACACCACCCCGAACAGCCGCATGACTGCGGTGCAGTTTTGGGAGGCGGTGGTGACATCTATGCTGCTGAAGGGCAACGCCTTCGTCGAGATCGTCCGCATCAGCGGCCGCGTCGTGGCGCTGGAGTTCCTGCTGCCAGGCCGCATGGACCTGGATGTCGACGACAACGGGCTGATCATCTACCGGTACCGGGAGAAGAACGGGCAGCTGCGGGACATTCCCACCAGCAACATGATGCACATTCCAGCGTTCTCACTGGATGGGCAGATCGGCCTTTCGCCCATCGCCTACGGCGCCAACGTCTTCGGGTCGGCGATGTCCGCCGAGGACGTGGCCAGCTCCACCTTCAAGAACGGCATGCACCAGACGGTCGCCTTCGAAGTGGATCGGGAGCTGAACAAGCAGCAGCGCGACGACTTCCGCGACTACGTGCAGCGCATCAGCGGCGCCATGAACGCGGGCAAGTCTCCGGTGCTGGAGAAGGGCGTCAAGGCCCAGGTCATCGGCATCAACCCGGTGGACGCTCAGCTGCTGGAGTCCCGCGAGTACAGCGCCGAGGACATCTGCCGGTTCTTCCTCGTGGACCCCACCCTGGTGGGCTACAGCGACAAGGCCTCCAACTGGGGCACCGGCCTGGAGCAGAAGCTGCTGCGGTTCATCACCTTCACGTTGCGCAGCTACCTGCGCCGCATCGAGGAGTCCATCGTCCGCAGCCTCCTGACCCCGATCCAGCGCCGGCAGCTCTATCCCGAATTCGCCATTGAGGGCCTGCTGCGCGCCGACAGCGCCGCGCGGGCCACGCTCTATTCGCAGATGGTGCAGAACGGCATCTGGACCCGCGACGAGTGCCGCATGAAGGAGAACCTGCCCAGGATGGGCGGCAACGCCGGTGTGCTCACCGTGCAAACCAACCTGTCTCCGATCGACCTGCTCGGTCAGGGCAACGATGGGCAAGCCGCAAGGGCTGCTCTGCAGAACTGGCTGGACGACCCGGCAAACTCCAAGGGGTAACTCATGCAATTCAAATCCAAGGCTGGCAGCTTCCGCTGCGAGCTGAGCCCGCGCGCGCTCGATAAATGGAACCCGGCCATCAAGGCGGCCGTGGAATCCACCAGCGACACCATCACCATCTACGGTGTGATCGGCGAGGACTGGTACGGCGACGGCGTGACCGTCTCCCGCATCGATGCCGCGCTGCGCGCCATCGGCGACAAGCCGGTGAACGTCTACATCAACTCGCCGGGCGGCGACATGTTCGAGGGCCTGGCCATCTACAACCGCCTGCGCGAGCACAGCCAGCAGGTCAGCACCAAGGTACTGGGTCTGGCCGCTTCCGCGGCGTCGGTCATCTACATGGCCGGCGTCAAGCGGGAGGTCGCCAGCAGCGCATTCCTGATGATCCACAACTGCTGGACGCTCGCCGTCGGCAACCGCCATGGCCTGCGTGACATCGCCGGGACCATGGAAGAGTTCGACGCCGCCATGGCCGACCTCTACGCCGAGGGCAGCGGCCAGCCGGTGGCCGACGTCGCCGAGATGATGGACGACGAAACCTTCATCCGCGGCCGGCGCGCCCTGGAATTGGGCTTCGCCACCGGCCTGCTGTCCTCGGACGAGATCACCGAGCGCCAGGACGAACAGACCCAGCAGAGCAACGCGCTCAAGGCCATGGACGTGGCCCTGGCCAAGGCGGGCATGACCCGCAGCGAACGGCGCGAGCTCTTCGCCAGTTTCAAGTCCAGCACGCCGCGCGCTGCTGGCGGGGGTACGCAAGACGCTGCCCCGACCGATAAGCCCCGCGCTGTCGCGCTCGACCTGGCACCCCTCCCGAAA
This sequence comes from Pseudomonas sp. LA5, assembly GCF_028640825.1. Lineage (NCBI taxonomy): Bacteria > Pseudomonadati > Pseudomonadota > Gammaproteobacteria > Pseudomonadales > Pseudomonadaceae > Pseudomonas > Pseudomonas sp. LA5. The sequence continues at coordinate 13,307 of NZ_JAQYZY010000034.1, read as the reverse complement.
CTCTCTTTCCAAACTCCCGTATGAGGCTTCACACCATGAGAAAACTTCGTCTGTCCCCGGCATTCCTGATGGCTGTGTTGTCCATCGCTGCCCTGATCCCCATGACCTTCGGCGCCACCCCCGAGGCCATCTTCGGCTCGGTCCTGGCGGTCGGCCTCGCCACCGCCCTGGTCAAACCGGGCAAGTCCACCTATCGCGGCTGGAACGCCCAGATGGGCAAGATCGGTGAAGAAGGCATCGAAGAGCAGTACAAGCAGACCCAGGCCAACCTCAAGGACATCGGCGACCAACTGAAGGCGCACGCCGAGCAGGCGCAGAAGACCATCGAACGCCATGAGGGCCTGAGCAAGGAAACCTCGGCCAAGGTCGACGACCTGCTGATGAAACAAGGCGAGCTGCAGGCCCGTCAGCTCGAGGTCGAGCAAAAGCTGGTCGCCGCCAATAGCGCCACCCAGCGCCACGAGGCGCCCAAATCCGCCGGTGAGCTGTTCGTTGCCAGCGAGCAGATGGAAGGCGTCAACTCCTCGTTCCGCGGCGCTCGCCGTGTGTCCGTGCCCCGCGCCGCGATCACCACCACCTCGGCTGGGGGCCTGGCTCAGCCCGAGCGCAGCGACATCGTCGCGCTGCCGGGTCTGCGTCGCGCCACCATCCGCGACCTGGTTGCCCCTGGCCAGACCGAGGCGGGCTCCTACGAGTACGTCCGGGAAACTGGCTTCACCAACAACGGCGCGCCCGTTGCCGAAGGCGGCGCCAAGCCGTACTCCGACATCACCACCCAGCTGATCACTGCGCCGGTTCGCACCATCGCCCACCTGTTCAAGGCCTCGCGCCAGATCCTGGACGATGCCAAGGCGCTGCAGAGCTACATCGACGCCCGGGCCCGCTACGGCCTGCTTCTGGCTGAAGAGTCCCAGCTGCTGTACGGCAGCGGTGCCGGCGCCAACCTGCAAGGCCTGGTCCCCGTAGCTTCCCAGTACGCGGCTCCGGCTGGCGTGACTGTGACCGGTGAGCAGCGCATTGATCGCCTGCGCCTGGCTCTGCTGCAGGCCGAACTGGCCGAGTTCCCCTCGGACGGCATCGTACTGAATCCCATCGACTGGGCTCTGATCGAGCTGATCAAGGACGATGTTGGCCGTTACATCATCGGCCAGCCACAGGACGGCACCGCAGCCCGCCTGTGGAACCGTCCGGTGGTCGGCACCCAGGCGATGAAGCAGAACGACTTCCTGGTCGGCGCCTTCAAGCTGGGCGCGCAGATCCTGGACCGTCTGGAGGTCGAGGTGCTGATCTCCACCGAGAACGCCGACGACTTCGAGAAGAACATGGTGACCCTGCGCGCTGAAGAGCGCCTGGCGTTCGCCATCTACCGTACCGAAGCCTTCGTAACCGGCAAGCTCGCAACCGCGGCCTAACCCCCTGCACGGGCCGGCGCTGCCGGCCCTTCGAGGTGAGACATGTCCGATCTACTGATCAAGCCGCTGCGTGCCTATGAGGACCGCGGCACCATCCGTGACGTCGACAACGAGCCTTACGCGGCACCGGTCTGGCTGGCCAAGGAGCTGGAGCAGCTGAAGCTGTGCGAGATCGTCGGTGAAGTCGGCGGCGAGAAGAAGCCGGCCGCCAGCACCTCTGCACCTGGCAACTCTGCTTCGACTCTCACCACCCCGTTGAGCGTCCCACCCGGGCCTGACGCTTCTGCCGCTCTGCGGCTGGAGAAGAAGGGGCAGCGCTGGATCATCGTCGATGCTCAGGGCGCCCGAGTCGATGACTTCATCGGCAAGCGGGAGGAGGCGGAAGCCGAACTGGCCAAGCGCCTGGCCACGCTCTCGCCGGCTGCTGACACCCCGCCGGCCGACGACGCCCCGTCCGCCGCCGGCGATCAGCTCCCTGCGGATCAACCGCCTGCTGACCAGCCTCCCGCTGACCAGCCGAACGACAACCCGCCCCAGGAGTAAGCCATGCCGGTGATCGACATCGATGTGGCGATGCAGCACCTGCGCGCCGAGGACGAAGACCGCGTCCTGGTCGAGGCCCAATTGGGCGCGGCCGAGGAGCAGGCGAGCCAGTACATGCAGCGCCGCTTCTATGCCGATCAGGCTGCACTGGACGCCGCCCTGGCCACTGTGCCGGCAGCGATCCTCTACACACGGGATCGCTATGAGTCAGCCTTGGCTGCCATCGATCCCCTCGGGCAGGTGGATGACCGCCAGAGTGCAAGGGATCGAGCGCGCCAGGCGTTCGCTGACGCGCGCGCCGCGGTCGAGATGGTGGCCCAGGGGATCGTCATCAACGACGCCATCCAGGCCGCGTGTCTCCTCTCCTTGGGTCACCTCTACGCCAACCGTGAGGACGTGGTGACGGGCACGATCACTGCCGAGCTGCCGATGGGCTCTCGCTGGCTGCTGGGCCCGTACCGCACTGGGCTGGGCGTCTGATGCGCGCCGGTCCGCTACGCCACCAGGTGTCGCTGCAGAGCGAGACCCAGCAGAGCGACGGCATGGGCGGCGGTCGCAAGACCTGGGCCGAGTACGGCAAGACCTGGGTGGGCATCGATAGCCCATCCGGCCGCACCTCACCGGTCGCCCAGCAGCTGCAGGCCACGGTCACCGTCGAGCTCACCATGCGCCCGCGCAAGGACGTGCAGCCAGGCCACCGCATCTATCACAAGTCCACCGACACCACCTACGTCGTCGAGGCAGTCCTGCCCGACAACGCCGTCAGCATGCTCCGCGTGCTGTGTTCGACCCTCCCTGACCCCATGAGGAAAACCCCATGAAAGTTCGCGCACTTGCCAACCTCTCCGGCCCCTTCGGCGATAAGGAGGTCGGCGACGAATTCATCATCACCGCCGCACAGTTCGAAGAAATCAAGACCACCGGCTGGGTGGAAGAGGTCGCCGAGCCCAAGACCACCAGCAAGGCCGACAAGGCAGCCGACGCGGCTGACGCTAAGGCCTGACCATGGCCCGGCGCAGCTCGCTGAAGGGTGACTTCCAGCTTCGTAAGACCCTACGAGGCATCCACCAGCACCTTCCAAACGAGCTGCGCAAGGGCATGCAGGAAGCTGCTGACCTTGTACGGGAGACTCAGTACGAGTTGATGCCGAAGGACACCGGTGACGCTGCCAATGCGTTGGAGGCTTATGTCTCGGCGAATGGCCTGGATGCCCAAATTGGTCTCCGCGGGAAGAAGGACAATCGCGAGTTTTTCTACGTGAAGTTCCTCGAGCGCGGCACCAAGGGTTACAGCGGTCGGAAGCGTGCCGGCGGGCGCAACCGCCGCTCCACCATGAAGACCGACGGCAGCCACTTTTTCGGTCTGTACCCGGACATTCCGGCGCGCGCGGCCCACCCCTGGCTGCGCCCGTCCTACGACATGAACCGAGACGAGATCATCACCATCATCCGGGGCGCCGTCCGGCAGACCCTGGAGCGCGCCGGACAAGGAGCCCGCAGTGGACCAGGTAACTGACGTTTCCAGTGCCCTGCAGAAGGCGATCTATGAGCGCCTGTCCAGCAGGATCAGCGTCCCGGTGTTTGACTCGGTGCCGGAGGGCACGCGTTACCCCTACGTCACCATCGGCCGGGAGCTGGGCAGCGATCGCACGCCGCTCAACAACCGGCGCCGCCGTCACCAGCGGATCCTGTATCTGACCGTGTGGAGCGACTACCCCGGCCAGGCCGAGGTGAAGCGAATCAACGGTGAGGTGGACCGGGCGCTGCACGGCGTCCGCCTGGCGCTGGAGGTCGGCCGCGTTGTCGGCCTGGAGGTCTCCAACACCGACAGCACCCCCGACGCCGACGGCGTCACCTACCAGGGCAGCGTGACCGTCAAGGTCATCACCCAGAGCTAGCACCACCACCACCCCCGCCGCGTTGCGGCTTTTTCCATGCCTATGGAGGCATTGCCATGTCCCAAATGACCGGCGCCGGAACCGCGTTTTTCGTGGGCCCCGTACTGACCGCCAACCTTCCCAGCACCACTGACGCGGCTATCACGCTGCTGAAGGGCATCACCTACGTCGAGATCGGCGAAGTCGAGAACCTCGGCGACCACGGGGACGAGCGTTCGGACGTCTCCTTCACCGCACTGAAGGCGGCCCGCGTGAGCCACCACAAGGGCGCTGCCGACGCCGGCACCATGGCGCTGCCCGTCGCCCTGGACAACTCCGACGCCGGCCAGATCGCGATGGTCGCGGCCTTCAAGTCGAACAGCCGCTTCAACTACCCGTTCAAGGTGATCTATCCGGACGGCGAGACCGACTACTTCGTCGGCAAGGTCATGTCGATCAAGAAGACCAACGTCCAGAACAGCGATGTCCTGCGCCGCAACTTCAGCATCGGCATCAACAGCGAAATCTTCGAGGTCATGCCGACGTCCTGATCCGCTGCTTTCTCCAGGGCCCCGGGACGCTGGGGCTCTCTTTTTCCTGCATTCCTTCGGAGACTGACCCATGTCCACCACCAACATCGATCACGGCAACACCTTCGTCACCATCGGCGACGAGAAGTACGAGCTGAAATTCAACCTGAAGGCCGTCAAGGCTATCGACACCCATTTCAATGGGCTGCTGAACGCGGTACGGGCCATCACTAGCCTCTCGCCCCAAGCGCTGGGCGCCATCGTCACCTTCGGCGCCGGCCTGTCCACCAAGCCCAAGGACGTCGAGGCGCTGGAGTGGGCGATCACCTGCGCCGGCGTGAGCAGCGTCATGACTGCGGTCAATCCCTACCTCTTGGCGATGCTCAACCCGGCCCAGAAGACCGAAGAGCAGATCGAAGAGGAAGCCGAAGCGGGAAACGCGTAACGCGCCCCGGAAACGGCAGCTACTGGGCGGACCTCTTCAAGATCGCCACCGGTGTCCTGGGCTGGGCACCGCGCGATGCCTGGTCTGCTCTGGTCCCGGAGATCCTGCTGGCCTACGAAGGGAAGATCGAATTCACCCGGGCCACCAGCCCATTCGGGGGAACCCCCGCCGAAGGGTCGGAACAGGTCAAGCCGGTCGACCCTCGGGACCTCAAGGCTGCTCTTCGTGGCGTTGCCGCGTCGAGACCAGGCGCCTGATTAGGGCGGCCGCTGGATTAGCGCCGCCCTACACCTAGATCATCGAATTCTAAGAACCCGCTGCGGCGGGTTTTTTTGTGCCTGGAGAAAAGCCAGATGGCCGACGGCGACGTTATCAAGATGCTGGTGCAGCTGGAGGCCACCGCCCAGCAGATGATCCAGGAGATCAACCGCGGCGATGCCGCCGTGGCGAAGACCAGCACCAACATCGACCGCAACCTGAGCAAGGTAGACCAGGCGTTCGACCGGGTCGGCCGCAACGCCGGCACCCTGCAGCAGGCGGTGTCTGGCGCGTTCTCCGCCATCGGCGCCGGCAACCTGGCCGCCGCGGGATCCATCGCCGGCCTGGTGGCCCTGACCAACTCCACCATCGACTATGCCAAGGAGGTGAAGAACCTCGCCTCGCTGTCGAACGCCTCGGTGGAGGAGTTCCAGCGCTATGCCTATGGCGCGAAGTCCGTTGGCGTCGAGCAGGAGAAGCTGGCCGACATCTTCAAGGACACCACCGATCGCGTGGGCGAATTCCTGGCCCGTGGCTCGGGCGAGATGTCCGACTTCTTCAAGGAAATTGCGCCCAAGATCGGGCTGACCGCCGATGCCTTCAAAGGGCTGTCCGGCCCGCAGGCGCTGCAGCTCTACTACTCCTCGCTGGAAAAGGCCGGGATCAGCCAGCAGCAGATCACCACCTACATGGAGCAGATGGCCGACGAGGCCTCCGCCCTGGCGCCGCTGCTCAAGAACGCCGGTGCTGGATTCAAAGAGTTCGGCGACCGGGCGCAGACTACCGGCCTGATCATCAACGCCTTCGACATCGATCGCCTGGTGAAAGCCAAGCAGTCCTTCACCGACCTGCAGGCGACGTTCACTGGCGTCTCGCGGCAGATTGCCGTGGGCCTGCTGCCGGGCATCGAGGCGGTCACCGACAAACTGGCCAACATGCGCGATAACGGCGCGGCCGAGAAGATCGGGCAGACCATCGGCTTCCTGGCCGAGAACGTCGACATCCTGGTCGCGGCGCTTGGCGGCAAGCTGGCCGCTGCGTTCACGAAGTTCGGTCTGGAGGCAGTCGCCTCCGGCTACCAGGCCACCAAGGCGATGCTGGATAGCGTCATTGCCAGCAAGGCGGCGGCCATCGCCAAGGCCGAGGAGACCGCTGTCACTGCTCAGGCGGCTGCTGCTCGCCTGCGTGATGCGTCGGCGACCCTCGTCTCTGCAAAAGCGCTGGAGGCAGAGACCTCTGCTCGGGTGGCAGGACTTTTTGCTACCCGCGAGCAGCTGGCCTATCAGGCCCAGCTGGCTGCTGGTACCGCTGATGCTGCTCGCTTTTCAACTGTCCTGACGGTGGTTGAAAAGGATCTTGTGACCGCGAAGCGAGCTTCAGCTAAAGCTTCTGACGCTCTAGCTGTGGCAACCACCGCTGAAGCGGCTGCGCGTGCCCGGGATACCGCCGCGACTGTCGCCAACACTGCGGCGCAGACCGAGGCGGCGGCTGCCAAGAACCTGCTGGCGCGTGCAGCTGGCGGTCTCGTGGGGCTGCTCGGCGGGCCGCTGGGTATCGCTTCCCTGGCGGTGGGCGTGGGCGCTGCGTTCCTCACCATGGGCGCGAATGCCCACAAGGCTGAGACCGACCTGGGCGTGCTGGAAGGCCGCGTCAAATCGCTGAGCGAGAAATTCCGGACGCTCACCCGCGACCAGCAGGAAGGCGAGCTCGCTAGCCTTGCCAAGGAGCAGCGCGCAGTTGCCCAGCAGGCGACCTCCGCCTTCGATGACCTGGCGTCGTCGATGAAGGAGACCCTGTCGAGCCGCTACGGCGCGCGGGTGGCCAACGAATTCGTGACTGCCATGCAGGCCGCGAGCGCTTCCGGCAAGCCGCTCTCAGACGTGCTGGGCGACCTGAAGTCGCGCTTCCGTCTGCCGGCCGACACTGTCGGGCAGTGGGACGAGCAGGCTGGGAAGATCAGCTCGCTGAGCCTGTCGGCACGGCAACTCGATTCCACCTTGGGCAACCTCCGCAAGTCCGTCGGCCAGAACGCGGCCGCCACCACGCTCGCCGCCGGCGAAATGAGCGAGGCGGGCAAGACCTATCTGGCCACCCTGGACAAGACACTCGCCGGCCTAGAGGACAACGGCAACGCGGTGAAGGCCGCGAACCGCTACATCAGCGAGCACACGGAGCTCAACGACGCCGACAAGAAGGCGATCTTGGATCAGGCTGCCGCGATCGATAAGCAGAAGGCAGCCAATCAGGCGGCTACCCAGGCCACCAAGGACAGCAACAGCGCCACGAAGGAAGCCGAGACCCTGGTGAAGAACCAGGCCAAGGCCCTGGCGGACTTCCTCAGCCAGGCTGGCATCGCAACGACCAAGGCCAAAGGCCTGGCGGATGCCTACGCGGCCGGAAAGGACAGCCTCTACGATCTGACGCTGCAGCAGAGGGTCGAGGAGGAACTGCTCAAGACCGGTGCCGCTGCACGCGAGCAGGTGACCGCTGCGGTCAAGGCGCAAATGGACGCTGAGGCGCGCCGGGACATCAACAAGGCGACCCAGGACCTGCAGCTGGAGACCGCCGCGCTGCTCGCCCAGGGCGTGGCCACGCTCCAAGGAACGACTGCGCTCGAGGCGTACAACCTGGAGCGGGGCAAGACCGAGATACTGGCGGGCCGCAACGCAGAAGCGCTGACCAAGGAGACCGCCGCCTACGTGGCGGCCATGGACCAGCGCAACCAGGCGCTGAAGGTCAGCCAGCAGCTGTCCTCCGTCGAGGGGATCATGGATCGCCTGCAGCCGCAGGCCAAGCTGCTCCGGGACTACACCAAGGAGGTCAGCGCCCTCACCAAGGCGATGGAGCTGGACAAGGACCATTCGGCGCAATACGCCGAGACCTTGCGGCTCCTGGGTCTGGAGTACGAGCAGAACCGGGTGAAGGCCACGGCCTGGGGCCAGTTCACCGAAGGTGCGGTGGATCGTGTCGACGATGCGTTTGCCGACGCCTGGAAGAACATTGGCCAGGGCTTCGACGGCTTCGCCACCAACCTGAAGGATGGTTTCAAGCAGCTGCTGGCCGAGCTGGCTCACATGGCCATTACCAAGCCGATCATCATGCAGATCGGCGCGGCGCTGGGGGTAGGGGGGCTGTCTGCGTCCCAAGGCGTGGGCGCTATCGGCGGCTCGGGTGGCGGCGGCCTGAACATCGTCTCGCTCGCCCAGAACGCTTACAGCGTCTACAACGGCCTGACCGGCGTGGGCTCGGCGATCTATGGCGGGTACCAGGTCGGCGGCCTATCCGGCGCGGCCCAGGCTGGCGTGGGCTACTACGGCAACATGCTGAGCAATGGCGCGAACTACGTGTCAGGGATGTTTGGCGGCGCTGCCAGTGGCGCTGCTGCCGGTAGCGCCGCGGCCAGCTCGGCGGCGGGCGCCTCTGCTGCGGGGTACACGGGGCAGGCATACGCCAACTGGGCGGCAGGGCAGTACGCCAGCCAGGCGGCCAGCAATGTCGCCAGCACCATCTCTTCCTACGGCCCGTATTTCGCCGCGATCGCCGGCGCTCTGCAGGGGTGGCAGCAGTCCGGGTTCAAAGGGGCTGTTGCCGGTGCCGGTGGCGCGGTCGGTGGCTTCTACGCCGGCGCACAGATCGGCAGCTATTTCGGTCCCATCGGCACCGCCATCGGTGCGGCTATCGGTACGGTCGCTGGCGCAGCGTTCGGCTCCAAGCTATTCGGCGGCCAGTGGCAAACGAAGGACGCCGGGATCAGCCTGGGCGTTGAAGGCGGGGACCTGAGCGCTTCCGGCTTCGAGTTCCAGAAGAAGAAGGGGGGCCTCTTTTCGAAGAACAAGAAGCGCACCGTCTTCAGCGCCCTGGACGAAGGCACCCAGTCTGTTCTCGACGCCACCTTCGACGCGGGCATCGACCAGATCCAGGCGCTCTACGAGCAGTTCGGGATCGACGTCAGCCAGAGCGCGCTGGACGGCCTGAGCGTTGCGGCCACCCAGATTAGCACCAAGGGCAAGACGACCGAGGAGCTGCAGAAGCTCATCGGCGACTGGTTCACCGGTACGTTCGACAGCATCACCGACCAGATCAACACCGCCATGGGCAGCCAGTTCCGGGCCGGCCTGACGCTGGACGGTCTGAAGCTGCTGCTGGGCAACCTGATCAGCGTCAACGGGATGCTGGATCTGCTGAATGTCGGCGTGCTCAAGATCACCCCGGCCGGCGCCTACGCGGCGGAGGCCCTGGGTGCGCTGGCCGGCGGCATGGACAAGCTGACCGAGAACGTCAACGGCTACTACGGCGCGTTTTTCACCGAGGCCGAGAAGCAGGCCGACACCCTGTCGGCGGTCAACGCGCAGTTCCAGGCAATGGGCGTTTCGCTCCCGCCGCTGCGCCAAGGCTACCGTGACATCGTAAGCGCTATCGACGTGAGCACGGCTGCGGGCCAGGCGATGTTCACCAGTCTGACCGGCCTCTGGGAAACGGCCAGCAGCTACTACGACATCCTGGAAGCGCAGAACAAGGCGGCCAAGCAGGCGCAGAGCGACATGCTGTCCGGTGCCATGGGCACGCTGCAGCGCGCCGTCCAGCGCCAGCAGAACGCCTTGAGCGCCGCCTACAACGCCCAGGCCGAAGGCCTCAATGCCAGCCTGACCACCAGCCAGGGCGTGATGTCCTCGCTGACCTCGATGGCCAACGGCCTGGCCTCGGCGCTGAAGACCCTTCAGGGCCAGAGCGATGCCGCGAAAGCGGTGCTGTACCAGCAGGCCCAGGCCACGTTGGTGAGCGCCGCGGCCATCGCCCGCGCTGGCGGATCCATTGCCGGCCTGGCGGGTATCGACGACGCCCTGTCGACGGTGACCAACAACGACGCGAGCCGTTACGGCAACTGGGAGGACTTTGCCCGGGACCAGGGTCGTTCGCTGGTGCTCATCGATGAGCTGAACAGCGCCGCCGGCGGCCAGCTGGATCAGGCCCAGGCCAGCGTCAAGGCGCTGCAGGACCAGATCGCCCTGGCGAAAAAGCAGTACGACATGGAGTCGACGAAGCTGCAGGGCCAGTTGGACCTGGCGCAGGCGCAGATCGATGGCATCAACGGCATCGACAACCGCCTGCTGACGGTCAACGAGGCCCTGGCCGAGATCCTGAAGGCCATCACCAAGGCTTCGCCCGACGGCACCGGTGCCACCAACGCGGACAGCATTATCGAGGCGGCCTATCGGGCGGCGCTCGGGCGGTCGGCGGATGCGGCGGGTGCGGCCTACTGGAAGCAGCAGCTGGCGGGCGGCGCAGTGAACAGCAACAACCTCTCCACCGCCATCGCGGCGGCCGGGGCGGCGAATGCTGCAGCAGCGCCCAGCCAGATTGCGGCGGCCTATGCCTCGACCCTGGGGCGGATGCCGACCGAGGCCGACATGGCGTACTGGACAGGGCAGGTTGCCAATGGCGGCGTGCACGACGTCGCTGCGGCCATCAAGGCGGCGGCGATCGCCAATGGCCAGATTCCAGCGTTCGCCAACGGCGGCAGCTACCTCGGTGGTCTGGCGCTGGTAGGCGAGCGCGGGCCGGAGGTCATCGACTTCAACCAGCCCGGCCAGGTGTTCAACGCCAGGCAGACGGCCGGGATGCTTTCCAGCGCCGACCTGTCCGCGCTGATTGCCGAAGTCCAGGGCCTGCGCCAGCAGACCGCCGATATGCGCGGCGCGCTGAGCGACATCGCCAAGCACACCAACGGCACCCGGGCGGCAGTCCAGCAGCAGAACGACGCCGGCCTGGTAATCGCAGGCACGGTCACGACAAAGGCGGTCACGGCATGAAGCTGATCAACCCGGCGCCCATCAAAGGCGCCGCTCTCACCAGCTCGAACGTCCTGGAAACCGTCCCAGCCTGGAGCGTAGCCCGCACCGACTACGCCAAGGGCGAAAGGGTGCTGGACGCCAACCACGTCTGGGAATGGCTCAGCGACGCAAAAAGCAACACGACGGTAAAGCCCTCGGCGGACACCTCCAGTCCGCCGAAGTGGTTCGACACCGGTGCCAGCAACCGCTGGAAGATGTTCGACAAGAAGGCCGGCAACACCTGGATGATCGGCACCGCCACGACGAACGCCGAGACCATCGACGTCACCGTGACGCCTGGGCAGGTGGTGAACTCCATTGCGCTGTTTGGCCTGGATGCCTCGTCGGTGCAGGTGATCATGAAGGTCGGCGACCAGGAGCTGCTCAACAAGACCATCACCCAGGACCGGAAGGGCGTGAACAGCTGGTACGAGTACTACTTCACGCCCATCGATCGAGCCGAAACGATGGTGCTGACGGGCTTGCCGGCCTACGGCACCGCCACGTTCCGGATCGTCGTGAAGAACCCAGGCGCCACCGCCCGTGTCGGCCTGCTCACCATGGGCCGGCTGGTCGAGGTCGGCGAGTCGGTCTATGGCACCTCGATCAGCATCCAGTCCTATAGCACCACCACCGTCGACCAGTTCGGCAACGAGACGATCATCAGCCGCGGCTCCCGCCGGATCGTCGACTACGACGTGCGCGTCCCGACCGAAGAGCTGTCCCGGGTCACCCGGCTGCTGGACCAGCTCCGCGACACCGTGTGCGTCTACATCGGCACCGAGGACCTGGAGGCGTCGATCACCGTCGGCCGCTTCGAAAACCTGCGCATCAACATCTCGAACCCCTCGTACTGCGAGGCCACCGCTGAAGTAAGGAGCCTGAACTGATGGCAACCCCCACTCTGACCCCGTTCCCACCGGCGCCCCAGCCTGAGCAGGATGAGGCCACGTTCAACAAAAACGCCGCGGCCAGCCTCCTTGCGCAGCAGAACCTGGTCGGCGAGATGAACAACGCTCTCGCCTGGACGGGAGAGCAGGCCGCGGCCGTTGCCGCCGCCAAGAAGGCCGCAGCGGATAGCCAGACTGCCGCTGGCCAGTCCGTGAGCGATGCGGCTGCACAGGTGAAGCTGGCCAGCGACCAGGCCGTGGCGTCCAAGGCCTCGGCCGACGCCGCCAAGGCATCTGCCGACAGTGCCCAGGTCTTCGCGGCCGCCGCCGGCTCTGCTGCTGGCCTCGGCAGCCTTGCTGGAAACGCCGGCAAGGCCATCGTGGTGGACGCCAACGAGAAGACGGTGAGCTATCAGGACGTCGGCCTGCGCCCGGGCGACTACCTCTACTCATCGGTGAACCCAGGTGCGAGCTACGTGCCAATCGCCGCGGGACTGACGGCGAACCAGGCGGCCTACCCGAAGCTCTTCGCCCGCTTGGGCACGCTGATCGACTGGACCCGAAACCTAGGCACCTATCAGCCCAACCCGACAGGGATTACCGCAAAGAACGGCAACACGATGGCTGTGCCTACGAATGAAGACTTGGTATTCGCTCGCTCTCTTGATGGCGGCGGTACCTGGGCAAAGTTCACGGTGAATGGGGCAGGTGCAACAGGCAACGGTTATCTGACGCGCCAGATAGAGTTTTTCAAGGGTACCTTCTTTGTTTCGCTGCAGAACCAGCGCGACCGGCTGTGGGCGTTTTCGGACATTAGCGCTACGTCCGGCACTGGAGCCTATAAACCGCTTGGTGTGACTGGCGGATATGATAACTATATTGCGCAAGGGAATGGGTTGCTCGTTAGTTGGCATCCGGGCGATGGCGTAAGTATTAGTAGCGATGGCGTTAACTTCACGTTTACTTCCATTTCATCCATAGCTGGAAGCTTAACGCAGTTTACTACCTCTTATGTCTTCAAGTTTGTAGGTGGTTACTTTTGGGCCTGCAATGGGCCTGGCTATATATTTCGAAGCGCCAACGGCAAGGACTGGACAAGACTCGCTATTCCCTCAGCGCTTGTGGTGTCCGGTATCGAAGTGCTGCCCAGCGGTCGCATAGTCATCATGGCTACAGCGCAATACTCGGGCCCTACAGGGAACGTATTCCATTACAGTGACAACAACGGTCAGTCGTGGTCGGCTGCGATTACCGTCCCTTTTATGTTTCGCGGCGGACTTGGCCTCTTCAACGGCCAAGCCGTGTGTGGTGGCACAATTTCCGTGGGCGGTACAACGCTTGGTGTTGTCGCATTCAGCTCTGATGGAGCTACTTGGAATTATTTCACTGGTGTTCCTGGCGGGCAATATCTCAGCTTCCTATGGTGGCCCACTCAGTTATCCGGAAATAAGGTAAATATGGGTAACGTAATTATTGGTCAGCACTACGATCCTGCTGCTCAGTTTTGGATACCCCCACTTCC
>NZ_JAQYZY010000033.1:0-167213 GCF_028640825.1 Pseudomonas sp. LA5 | reverse complement strand
CCCTCTCCCGGGGGGGAGGGGACCAAAAGGGCGCGGCGGCGGCATTGGAGCAGTGCCTGCTAGGCAGGTATAGCTTTACGTCCGCAAGAGCCCAAGAGCCACAACAGCCCGGCTGCGCCGGGCTGTTGTGTTGGAAGCACGGCACAGAATCATCGTAGGTTGGCGCTGAGCGCAGCGAAGCCCAACGATGAGGTCCGTTGCAGGCATCAAGCGAACGGCGGCGAGGCGGTGAGGGGGGGCTTCCGGATGTCGGGCTTCGCCAGGCTCAGCCCAACCTACCGCAGCACCTAAGGCGGCGTTACGCGAGCAGGAAAAAGCCCGGCATTGGCCGGGCTTTTTGCGTTCTGGAGAGCGCTCAAGCGGGTTCGGGCAGCGCCAGGTCGCGTTTGGCGATGTATTTCCAGTCGGCTTCGTCGATGTAGATGCCACCGGGGCCGCTGCCGCCTTCGAGGTCGATGGCGACCTGGGCGCTGACCTGGGGCTTGACGCTGGCCAGGATGGGCACGAAGCCCAGTTGCTGACTGGTTTCGATCAGCGCCTGCTGGTTGCGTTCGTCGATGTCGGCGGCTTCGTCCAGGTAGTAGGGCAGGCGGATCTTGGCGGCCTGCTCCCGGTCCATCAGGTGCAGCAACAGGTACATGTTGGTGAGTGCCTTGATGGTCATGGTGGTGCCGTTGGAGGCGGCGCCGTCGATGTCGGTGTGCAGAATCGGCTGGCCGCCCTGCTTGGTGATCTCGAAGGCCAACTCAAAGAGGTCCTTGAGGCCGAGCTGGTTGCCGTTGGCGGCCACCAGGCGTGCCAGGTATTCCTTGGCATCTTCGTTCTTCTGGTCCTGGCTGCTGTCCTGGGTGAGATCGAAGACCGAGAGGGTCTCGCCTTCCTCGTACTGACCCGCGCTGTGGATGATCTGGTCGATGTGCTTGAGCGCTTCCTTATTGGGCGCCAGGACGATGCGGAAGCTCTCCAGGTTGGAGACCTGCTTGCGATTGATCTCGCGGTTGAACAGCTGCAGCTGGTGTTCGAGGTTGTCGTAGTCGCTGCGGATGTTTCTCAGCGTCCGGGCGATGTCGGTGACGGCAGCGCGGCGGGCCTTGGCCAGGGTCAGGGCTTCGTCCTGGCGATGGGCATAGGCATTCACCAGCAGCTGCAGGCGGCGCTCGGGATCTTCCTCGTTGTCGAACTTGGCGACGCCCTTGAGGCGGACCTGAGCATAGAGCGCCTCGATCTGGGTGTCCGCGCGCTGCAGGGCCTGCCAGCTGTCCTGGTAGTCGTTGAGCAGCGGCAGCAGGTTCTCCAGGGAATCGTCCACCGCTTCCATGAAGGGCGTGCCCGGGGGCAGGTCGGTGGGCAGCAGCTGGCGGCGGCGCAGGGCGTCGGCCAGGGTACGGTCCCTGGCTTCCAGGTCGGCGAGCTGGCGGCCAATCAGTTGCAGCCTGGCGGAGAGTTGCTGGACACGTTCGGTGAAGGCATCGCCGGCGCGTCTCAGTTCGTCCTGGGCGGCTTCCAGCTGGGCCAGCTGTTCGAGCTTTTCGTTTTCCTCGGCACCGAGGGTCTGGCAGCGACGGAAGTCTTCCAGGGCCTTTTGCGCATCCAGTACCTGCTGGTAGAGCACCTCCGCCTGGGCCTTGCTGGCCTGGCGATCGACGCTGACGCCCTGCTGGGCCTTGAGTTGCTTGAGCTCGCGCTCCAGACGGTCCTTCTGGTCACGCAGCGCGGCGCGATCGGCCAGGGCCTGCAGGGTGGGTGGCTCGATCCCCGAGAGGTCGAGGGACAGGCCCGGCAATTCGAGGCGATCGCCCTGGAAACGCGCCAGGATGCCTTCGAAGGTCTTTACCCAACTGCCGTCTTCCGCCAGTTCGACACCCCTGGGGCCGAGCGGCAGGCTGAACAGCTGGCCGTTGAACAGCCGCATCAGGCGGTCGACGTCGGCCTGGCTGAATTCTTCACGCAGGCGGGCATAGCTGTTGTTGTCGGCGTGGTCGAGTTGCTGGCGAATCCCCTTGAGGCGCTGCTCCAGTTCGCGGACACGCTGGTCGAGGTCTTCGCTGCTGAACTGACTGGCCTGGGACAGGGCGCCGGCGAGTTCGTCGTGGGCGTCCTTGGCGGCCAGCAGCTGGGCTTCGAGGGGAGCGGTGGACTCCACCAGGGCGAAGCGGTGCTTGAGCTGGGCCAGCTCGGCGAGCCAGCGCTGCAGGCTGCTGATCTCGCGCTCGCGGCGCATCAATTCGCTGGTGCCGTCGCGCTGGCTCTGCTGCAGGCCATCCTGCTCCTGGCGATAGTGTTCGGTCTGGGTCAGGAGTTCGTCGCGGCGGTCGAGGGCATAGTGCTGCCAGCTGCCGAGCAGGCTGTCGAGCAAGGGCGAGAGGCGATGCAGCTTGCCCCTCAGGCGATCGCGCTGTTCGACGCCATTGGCCAGGGCTTCCACCAGCGGGCCGGCGGCGACCAGCGCCTGGTAGTCCTGCTCCATGCGGCGGACATCGCGGAAGGCTTCCTCGCAGGCGGCGATGTAGTCGACGCTGCCGGATCTCAGGCTGTGCTCGAAGGCATCGAGAAACAGCTGCTTGAGCTTGGCCGCGGTGATCTCGCGCATGTGCAGCAGGTTGATGAACAGGGCGCGGAAGGTCTTGAGACTCTGTTCGCTGGTGGATCGCAGCGGAATCAGCGTCAGGTCCAGGGGGATGCTGGTATGGCCGCCGACCAGCAGGCGGCGCAATTCATCGGGCTTGACCTCATAGGCCTTATGGCCGGCGCGCTCCAGGCTGGCGAACAGCTCGCGCTGGCGCAGGCAGGCGCCGTCGCGCTGGTAGTGGGCCAGGTCCAGTTCGCCGGCATAGGCGAAGAACTGGTGACCGAAGCCGCCCCCCGGGCCGCGACCGGCCACGCCGATGACGTGGGGGCCGTGGGCCAGGCGCAGCTCGATGAGGATGTAGCTGGTGTCGGTGGCGAAGTAGAACTTGCGCGACTGCTCGTTGCTGTACTTGCCGAAGCTCATGTCGGAGAGCCGCGCCAGAATGGGAAATTGCAGGGCGTTGATCGAGGCGCTCTTGCCCAGGTTGTTGGCGCCATAGACCGACAGCGGCTGTTCCAGCGGAAAGAGGCCGAGGCTGTAGCCGGCGGTGTTGAGCAGGGCGAAGCGGCTGATGCCGTAGCGGATCATAGGTCGAACTCCCGTTCTGCGGCGATGGCGCGGGCCAGGGCGGCCTCTTCGTCATCCTCGTCGGCGCCTTCCTGCGCGGTGCCGTCTTCGTCGCTGGCGAGGGTTGGCGTCGGCAGTGGCAGGTCGCTGGCATGCAGGCCGGCGGCCAGGTCGCGATCCTGTTGCACGGTCAGGCAGACATCGAGGAAGCGGTGCATGGGCGGCAGGAAACGGTAGGTGCCGTTGCTGTCCAGGGCGAAGCCGAGCTGGGTCAGGCGGCGCAGGATCTTTTCCTCCAGCTCTTCCTGGGTGGTGACCTCGGCCTGCAGGAAGAGGTCGCGGTACTTGTCCAGCAGCGCCGGCAGTTCGTGGCGGCCCAGGGTACCGCCATCGAGCACGGCCAGCGGATCGCGACCCTGGTCGGCCAGGTGCTCGACCAGGATGAAGGTGAACAGCGCCAGGCGCTGGGCGGTCTTGTTGACCTGGGCGCCCATCTGCTCGGGCACGAAGTAGTAAAAGCCGCGCGGATCGCAGACCAGTTCGAAGCCGAGGGCGCGGAACAGCGCGCGGTACTGGTCCTGCTGCTGGCTGAGCTGGGCATAGCTCTCGGGCTCGCTGCGGGACAGGTGATAGCCCTTGAACAGCTCGCGGAAGATGGGCGCGAGCTGGGTCATTTCATTGAGGTCAAGTTGCATGGGCGTCGCTCGCGGGAGATCGGGCGGTCAGGGCGTAGGAGCACAGGCTGACGCGGTGTTCGAGGGTGTCGTAGTGGCGGCGGTCCAGGCGCTGGCGCTGGAAGCGCGCATCGCGGGACAGGCGCGAGAACCAGTAGAGCAGCTCGTCGGTGTCGCCGGCCGGCTCCTGTTCCAGCAGCCAGGCCATGAGGTCGGGCAGCGGCAGGGCGTCCTGGCAGAGATCGAGCATCTCGCGGGCGGTACGGGGCGCGGCCGGGCGTTCGCTGTCACGCGGGCGACTGGTCTGGCTGGGGAAGCGCGCCGGCTTGGGCTCGAAGCGGGCCAGGGCGTAGACATAGCTTTCCACCTGGGCGGTGGTGCCGAGGAAGACGCTCTGTGGCCGGCTGAACAGCGGCAAGGCGGCCTGGGGCACGGCGTCGAGACCCTTGCGGCGAATGGTGGCCAGGGCCAGGGCGGCGCCCCGGGTCACGGCGTTGTGCCGGCGTGCCTCTTCGCGCAGCGGCAAGAGCAGTTCGCGGGCGCGTCTGAGGGCCAGCTGGGCGGCGTTGTGCATCTCCAGGATGCGCGCCTGGGTGCGCAGCAGCAGGTCGTCGTCGACCAGGTGGCCTAGGCGCTGCTGTTCACCCAGCAGGTGCAGCAGGACCTGCTCGACGCGATGCACGCCACGTTCGAAGGCGCCGTCGGCGGCCACCAGCTGGATCATCGGCTCGACGTACTCGTCCCAGGTGGCCAGCACCTCGGCATAGCGCTGGCGCAGGGGGATCTGGCGATCGCTGGTCTTGGCCCGCTCGGCCACGCCTTCCAGGGCATGGCCATCGTTGGCCAGCTTCTTGAGGACGTCGCGCACGCGCATGTCCAGCAGACGCAGCTGGCGCGCCAGGTCCGGGCCGTCGCGGTTGTCGAAGGCTTCGCGGATGTGACCGGCGAGGCGTTCCAGGTGGCGCAGGTAGGCCTCGATCTCCAGGCAGAGGCCCAGGCGGTGCTCGCGCCTGAGGTAGCCGAGGAAGTCGTGGATCTGGCCATTGAGTTCGAAGCGGTTGGGGCTCTTGGCCACCGGCACCAGGATGTCGAGGCGGATCCAGGTGTCCAGCAGCGCCGTAAGGTCGGCAGGCGTGCGTTCGGGCAACTGCTCGGCAAGGCGGGCGCGCAGTTCGACCAGGCCCAGGGTACCGCTGTCGAAGTGGGTGCACAGCGGGTCGATGAGGTGCCAGTGTTCGGCGAGGGTACGCAGGACGCGTTTGGGGTCGATCATGGCGGGGACCGCACCAGACAAAAGCGCCATTGTACTCCAGACGCCAGAGCCTTCGGTGTGATCGCGGTGGGACCGATGGGCAGGGTGGCCTTTCGATCCAGGGCGATCCGGGCGACAATGCCGCCCCGCATAATTCCCTCGCGTGTCCGAAGGATCCGCCCATGTCCGATCCCACCCCTTCCGCCAGCCCCTCGCTTGCCGCCGAGGCGCGTCGTCGCGCCTATCTGCAGGCGTTGCAGCTGGATGTCTGGGTGCCGCGCACGGTGTTGCCCTTCGCCGCGCCTTCGCGCCCGGAAGCCCTGTGGGTCGAGGAGCCGGAAGCGGCGCCTGTCGTGGCTCGGGTGGTACGCCCGGAGCCGGTGGCCAAGACCGCGCCGGCCGCTGCGGTAGCCGAGGCACCGCCGGCGAATCGGCCGCGCATCGAGATCCCGCGACCTGCGGCGTTGAAGCCGGCTGCGCCCCCCGTGGCCGAGCCGGAACCGGAACGTGCGCCGCCGCCAGCGCGGGAGCCGGCGCCCCGTTTTGCCTTGCAGTTGTTGCAGGCCGGGCGCTGCCTGCTGCTGCTGGAGTTGCCTACCGGCGATACCCTGGGGGTGCGGGATCCGGCCTACCTGCTGCTCCGGGATCTGCTGCGCGCTGCCGGCCTGCCGGACACGCCGCGGATCGTCAGTGAAGAGCCCATTCGCTGGCCACTGCTCAACAACGGTCAACTCGACCAGGGGCCGGCGGCGGCCGCTGAATTCGTGCAGAGCTTCGTCTCGGGGCACCAGGAGCGCCTGGGCGAGGGCCTGGGACTCTGGCTGATCGGTGTGGCCGCGCGACGCTACAGCGGGGTCGAGGATGCGCAGCTCACGGGGGTGGAGCGGGACACCGCCCTGGGCCCGGCCTGGCTGGTGCCGGGACTGGATATCCTGATGGAAGAGCCGGCCGCCAAGGCCGCGCTCTGGCAAGCCATGCGCCCGTTGCGGCGCCGCTGGATGGAACAGCAATGAACGATGCGGTGAGCTTTCGGCGGATGACCGAAGCCGATCTGAACACGGTGTTGAAGATCGAATATCAGGCCTTCAGCCATCCCTGGACCCGCGGCATCTTCACCGATGCGCTCAGGTCCTACGACTGCTGGGTGATGACGGCTGGCGAGCAGCAGGTGGGGCACGGGGTGATCAACGTCATTCTCGACGAGGCCCATCTGCTCAATATCACCATCAAGCCGGAAAGCCAGGGCCGGGGACTCGGCCTGCGGCTGCTGGAACACCTGCTGCAGGAAGCGCGCAAGGCCAAGGCCAACGAGTGTTTCCTGGAGGTGCGCGCCAGCAATCAGTCGGCCTATCGGCTGTACGAACGCTATGGCTTCAACGAGATCGGCCGCCGGCGGGACTATTATCCCGCGGTCGGCGGCCGGGAAGATGCGCTGGTGATGGCCTGTACGCTGCTCGACTAGGCCGTCAGCGGCCTCAGTGATCGGCGCGTTTTTCGTCCAGATCCAGGCTGGTGTCGCCGGCGAGGTCTTCGTCGTTCGCATCCAGATCGGCGTAGCGGGCCTCTCGCTGGGTCTCGGCTTCGTTGGGTGCGTCGGCTTCGCCGTCCCAGGCCTCGCCATCCAGCGGATGGCTGCGACCGAGTTCGGCTTCGTCCTGACCGGAGCCGCCGCCGATGTCGCTGTCCTCGACCACGCTCAGTTCCTTGTCGTTCGGCCAGGCATCGCCGTAGTCGGTCGGCGAGCGCGCGCCGGTTTCGTCCAGCAGGGTCTCGGGGCTGGCGTCGTCCATCGTCGGTTGATGATCCAGGGTTTCGCCGCCGGTCATGCCGGCCTGGCGCACGCGCTCTTCGGGAAACTGGCCTTCATAGTCGCGCTCGTCCATTTCGTCGCCGATGCGACCACCGCGCTCGTCCTTGCGATCGCTGAAGTCGAGTTCGCGCATGTCACCCATGCGGTCCTGAATGTCGTCGATCTCTTCGGGGGTCTTGGTGATGTCGGGCTTGTTCATGGTGGTCTCCAAAGGCAGGGCTGCTAGAGCATCTCCCTGAATCCGACTACGCGCCGGCAAGGGGAATTCCTCGGCACCGCCGGAAGATGTGAACGAACCATACGATGACCCGGCAGTCGTACCTTCCATGATCGACCTCGACAGCCTCACCTCATCGGGCCAGCCGCTGGCCTTCTTCTTCGATCTGGATGGCACCCTGGCAGAATTGCAGCCACGTCCGGAACAGGTTTTCATTCCCGCCGAAACCCTCGCTGCCCTTGAACAGCTGGCGCGCCACCATGGCGTCGCCGTGGTTTCCGGGCGGCCGCTGGCGGAGATCGACGGCTTCACGGCGCCGCTGCGGCTGCCAGCGGCTGGCGTCCATGGCGCCGAGTGGCGCGATCCCCAGGGCGAGATCCATCGGGTGAGCCTGGATGCGGAGATGCTGGCGCACGTCGGTCGGCGCCTGGAGACCGCACTGGCGGCGCATCCGGACCTGCTGCTCGAACGCAAGAGCGTGGCCTTCGCCCTGCACTATCGCCAGGCGCCGGACAAGGAAGCCCTGGTTCGCGAACTGGCTGAAGGCATCGCCGCCGACCATCCCGAATTCAAGTTGCAGCCGGGCAAGTGCGTCTTCGAACTCAAGCCCGCTGCGGCGAGCAAGGGCGAGGCCATCGCCCGTTTTCTCGAACTGGAACCCTTTGCCGGCTGCCTGCCGGTGTTTCTCGGTGACGATCGCACCGATGAAGAGGGGTTCACTGTCGTCAATGCGCGAGGCGGTCTGACCGTCAAGGTAGGGGAGGGGGAGACGGTCGCCAAGACCCGCCTGCCTTCGGTGGAAGCGGTAGCCCTCTGGCTGCAGCAGCTGAGCCGTGACCTCGCGCCACATTATAAGCAAGGAGACTAGGATGAGCCGTTTAGTGGTGGTATCGAATCGGGTGGCCCCGATCGAGGAAGGCAAGGCGACCGCGGGTGGTCTGGCGGTGGGTGTCCTGGACGCCCTGCGCAAGTCGGGTGGCATCTGGTTCGGCTGGAATGGCGATACGGTCAAGGAAAACGGGCCGGCCAAGACCCAGACCAAGGACAATATCGACTATGTGACCTTCGGCCTGACCAAGCGCGACTACGACCACTACTACCGCGGCTTCTCCAACGCCACCCTCTGGCCGATCTTCCATTATCGAATCGACCTGGCGCGTTACAACCGTGAAGAGTACGACGGCTATCGACGCGTCAACATGGCGATGGCCGAGCGCCTGAAGCCCTTGCTCAAGCCCGATGACATCATCTGGGTGCACGACTACCACCTGATTCCCTTCGCCGAAGCCTGCCGCATGCTGGGCATTCGCAACCGCATCGGGTTCTTCCTGCACATTCCCTTCCCGGCGCCGGAGATCCTCACCGCCATCCCGCCGCATAACGAATTGCTCAAGACCCTGTGCTTCTATGACCTGATCGGCTTCCAGACCGATACCGACCAACTGGCCTTCCAGGACTACATCACCCGCGAGGTGCGTGGCGTGCTGGAGAAGGACGGCAGCCTGACCGCCTACGGTCATAACTTCCGGGTCGGCGTCTATCCCATCGGCGTAATGCCAGACGTCATCCAGAAGCAGGCCGAGTCCTATCGCACGCGGCGCCAGTTCATCTCGCGCAGCATCGAGGGCGTGCCCTACAAGACCATCGTCAGCGTCGACCGCCTCGACTATTCCAAGGGGCTGGTGGAGCGCTTCCAGGCGTTCGAAAAACTGCTGGAGCATTTCCCCGAGCATCATCGGGCGGTGCAGTTCGTGCAGATCGCGCCCTCGTCGCGGGCGGACGTGGTCTCCTACCAGAACATCCGGCGTCAGCTGGAGAGCCATGCCGGCCATATCAACGGCCATTTCTCCGAGCTGGACTGGACGCCGATCCGCTACCTGAACAAGAGCTACGACCGACGCACGGTGATGGGGCTGTTCCGCTCCTCCGACGTCGGCCTGGTGACGCCGTTGCGCGATGGCATGAACCTGGTGGCCAAGGAGTACGTGGCGGCCCAGGATCCGGAAAATCCGGGCGTGCTGGTGCTGTCGCGCTTCGCCGGTGCGGCGCGCGAACTCAATTCGGCGCTGATCGTGAATCCCTATGACCATGTCGGCATGGCCGAGGCGCTGGACCGGGCGCTGCGCATGCCGCTCGAAGAGCGCAAATCGCGCTACGAAGACATGATGCGGGTGATCCGCAAAGCGGATCTGGCCTCCTGGCGGGACAACTTCCTGCGCGATCTGCGGGCCTTCAGCTCCAAGGCGCTGGTGCAGTCCATCGAGACCCAGGACGCGGCTGCTACGGAAGAGCTGGAGAGCAAGCAGAAGGTCGCCCTGTAAGCGTGTTGCGCGGTGATTGAGCCCGGCTTAGGCCGGGCTTTTTCATGGGGTGAGGCTGAGATTTGGTGGGAAGGGGCCCTCACCCTGGCCCTGTCCCGAGGGGAGAGGGGACGAAGAGCGGTGCTAGTTGTGGCTTGGGTCTGCTTCTGCTGGACTCTTCCGGGGCGGGAAGGCTGTCCGGGGGGAGAGAGTGGGGCGGGGCCCTCACCCTGGCCCTCTCCCGAGGGGAGAGGGGACGAAGAGCGGTGCTAGCTGTGGCTTGGGTCTGCTTTTGCTGGACTTTTCCGTGGGCGGGAAGGCTGTCCGGGGGGAGAGCGGGGCAGGGCCCTCACCCTAGCCCTCTCCCGGAGGGAGAGGGGACTAAAAGCGGTGCCGCGGTGGGCTTTTTCGTGGGCAATAAAAAAGGGTCAGCTTACGCTGACCCTTGGAAATAGGTGGTGGCTACGCAGGGACTTGAACCCCGGACCCCAGCATTATGAATGCTATGCTCTAACCAGCTGAGCTACGTAGCCATCCGAGGCGCGCATTATTGGCAAGGCGCCGGTGGCTGTCAAGCCTTCTGCTCAAGAAATTTCTGTTTGTCGATCAAGCGTTTGCGCGGCCCCGCCGGGGCCGGTTCGGCTAGTCGTCCTCGTCCAGCGGCAGCTGGATCTCGTCCATCTTCAGCTCCAGGCGATAGCCCAGGGCCAGGAACAGCGCCTGGCACAGGCAGAGGGTGGCACTCAGCGACCGGAAGGCGAAGGCACTGCCTTCGTTGACCAGCAGCAGGGCATCGGCGCGCTTGGCCAGGGGCGAGAGATTGCTGTCGGTGATGATCAGCGTCTTGGCCTTGTGGTGCTGGGCGATGCGCACGCACTGCTGACTTTCCTTGCCATAGGGGCTGAAGCTGATGGCGATCAGCAGGTCGCCCTGGGCGATGCTGCGCATCTGTTCGCGATAGCCGCCACCCAGGCCGGTGATGAGGTGGATGCGCTTGTTGGTGTGCTGCAGGTTGTAGACCAGGTAGTCGGCCACGGCGAAGGAGCGGCGCACCCCCACCACATAGATGTTCTCGGCGTTCACCAGCAGGTCGACGGCCTTGTCGAAGGCGGCGTCGTCCAGTTCCTCGGCGAGTCGATCCAGCCCCGAGCGGGTGGCGTTGATGCACTCGCGGGCCAGATCGCCGCTGCTGGCGCGCTGGCTCTTGTTGGCGATCATGCTGCGGATGCGCTGCTGGTAGTTCTGTACCGGCGTGGTCTTGTGGGTGTAGGCCTCGCGAAACAGCGCCTGCATCTCGCTGAAGCCCTTGAAGCCGAAGCGCTGGGAGAAGCGCACGATGGCCGAGGGATGCACCTCGCACTGCCCGGCGATGTCGCTGATGCGATCGACCATGACCCTGTCGCTCTGCTGGCTGACATAGGCGGCCACCCGTTTCAGCTGGCGTGGCAGGGCCTCGTAGTCACGGGCGATGCAGGCCAGCAACTGCTCGACGTTGCCGGGGGGATCGGCCAGCGGCGCGCTGCTGAGGGGGTCGTCGGCCGGGGAGTCGGAGGACATGGGCTATCTCGCGGTAGGGATTCTTGTGCCGGCAACTTAACCCATTCGCCGGGCGGCGTCGAAGTGGGACGGCAGGCGCAGTGTACGCCAGTTATGGAAATTAAATTCCATAAAATCTCATGTGGAAAATTTGTTGATTTGTCCGCGGCGTCGTTCTAGCCTGAGCTCACTCACACGTTCGGCCC
Organism: Pseudomonas sp. LA5; assembly: GCF_028640825.1. Taxonomy (NCBI): domain Bacteria; kingdom Pseudomonadati; phylum Pseudomonadota; class Gammaproteobacteria; order Pseudomonadales; family Pseudomonadaceae; genus Pseudomonas; species Pseudomonas sp. LA5. The sequence goes on along the minus strand of NZ_JAQYZY010000033.1, from coordinate 156,082 downwards.
CTCGGGTCCGCGCGGTTGGCCGATAACAATAAGCAGGAGCCACCCATGGGTGATCATTTCTTCGCCAGCGGGCGCCAGTTGGACGTCATCTGCCTGGGGCGACTGGGCGTCGACCTCTATGCGCAGCAGATCGGGGCGCCACTGGAAGATGTCAGCAGCTTCGCCAAGTACCTGGGGGGATCCTCCGCCAACATCGCCTTCGGCACCGCGCGCCTGGGTCTGAAGTCGGCGATGCTGACCCGGGTCGGTGACGACCACATGGGCCGCTTCCTGACTCGGACGCTGGCGCAGGAAGGCTGCGACACCCGCGGCATCCAGGTGGATCGCGAGCGCCTCACCGCCCTGGTGCTGCTGGGCATCAAGGATCGCGAGACCTTTCCCCTGGTGTTCTATCGCGAGAATTGCGCCGACATGGCGCTGGGCGCGGACGACATCGACGAGGCCTTCATCGCCAGCGCCAAGGCACTGTTGATCACCGGTACCCACTTCTCCACCGAGGGGGTGTTCCAGGCCAGCAGCCGGGCGCTGGACTACGCCGAGCGCAACGGCGTGAAGCGGGTGCTGGACATCGACTACCGCCCGGTGCTCTGGGGGCTGACCGGCAAGGCCGATGGCGAGACCCGCTTCATCGCCAGTGCCGAGGTCAGCGCCCATGTGCAGCGCATCCTGCCGCGCTTCGACCTGGTGGTAGGCACCGAAGAGGAATTCCAGATCGCCGGGGGCAGCGAAGACCTGCTCACCGCCCTGCGCCGGGTCCGCGAGGTGACCGCGGCGACCCTGGTGGTCAAGCTTGGCGCCCAGGGCTGCACGGTGATCCAGGGTGCCATTCCGGCGCGTCTCGAGGAAGGCGAGATCCATCGCGGCATCCGCGTCGAGGTGCTCAATGTGCTGGGTGCGGGCGATGCCTTCATGTCCGGCTTCCTGCGCGGCTGGCTGACCGGCGGCAACGATGCCGAATGCTGCCGGCTGGCCAATGCCTGCGGCGGGCTGGTGGTGTCGCGCCACGGCTGCGCCCCGGCCATGCCGACCCTGGCCGAGCTGGATTACCTCAACCACAGTCCGATGCCCATCACCCGGCCCGACCTCGATCCCGTGCTCACCCGGTTGCACCGGGTCAGTACGCGGCGCCGCCAGTGGCAGCCGCTGTTCATCTTCGCCTTCGATCACCGCTACCAGCTGGTGGAGAGCGCTCAGCAGGTGGGCGCCGACCCGGCGCGGATTCCGGCGCTCAAGCAGCTGTTCGTCCAGGCCATCGCCGAGGTCGAGCAGGACCTGCAGCGTCAGGGTGTGGCCGCCGACGTCGGGTTGCTGGCCGACGAGCGCTTCGGCCAGGACGCCCTGAATGCCGCCAGCGGCCGCGGCTGGTGGATCGCCCGGCCGGTGGAGCTGCAGAATTCGCGACCGCTGGCCTTCGAGCATGGTCGCTCGGTGGGCAGCATCCTGCTGAGCTGGCCGAGCGAGCAGATCATCAAGTGCCTGGTGCAATTCCACCCCGATGACGAGCCGCTGCTGCGGCTGGAGCAGGAGGCTCAGCTCAAGGGGCTGTATGAAGCGGCCCAGGCCAGCGGTCATGAACTCCTGCTGGAGGTCATCCCACCGAAGAACCATGCCTCCAGCCGGCCGGACGTGCTCTATCGCGCCATCAAGCGACTGTACAACCTGGGCATCTATCCCGAGTGGTGGAAGATCGAGGCGCAGCCGGCCGCCGTCTGGAGGCAACTCGACCAGTTGATCGCCGAACGCGATCCCCATTGCCAGGGCGTGGTGGTGCTGGGCCTCAACGCCCCGGCCGAAGAGTTGGCCGAGGGCTTTCGTCAGGCCAGCGCCAGCCAGCGCTGCCAGGGCTTCGCCGTGGGCCGGACCATCTTCGCCCAGCCGAGTCGGGCCTGGCTGGCCGGCGAGATCGACGACCGTGCGCTGGTCGCGCAGATCCGCAGCAACTTCGAATTCCTGATCCAGGCCTGGCGCGACGCCCGCGCCTGATCGCCTCCTGACGAGCAGCTCCGACATGACCGCACAACAACTCAAGATCGGCATCAACCCTATCTCCTGGGCTAACGACGACCTGCCGGCCCTGGGCGGCGACACCCCGCTTGCGACCATCCTGCGCGAGGGCAAGGAAATCGGCTTCCAGGGCTTCGAGCTGGGCGGCAAGTTTCCCAGCGAGCCCAAGGCGCTGGGCGAGGTCCTCGGCCAGCATGACCTGGAGCTGGTGTCCGGCTGGTATTCCAGCGGCCTGGCGCACCGGGATGTTGAGGTCGAGATCGAGGCGATCCGTCCGCATTGCCGGCTGCTGGCCGAGAACGGCGCCAAGGTGCTGGTCTACGGCGAGGTGGCCGGCTCCATCCAGGGGCAGCGCCGGCCGCTGATCGAGCGACCGCGCTTCCACAGCGACGCCGCCTGGCAGGCCTATGCCGAGAAGCTCGATCGCCTGGCCGCCTTCACCCTGAGCCAGGGCCTGCGCCTGGCCTATCACCACCACATGGGCGCCTATGTGGAAGCGCCCGAGGACATCGCCCGGCTGATGGCGCTGACCTCTCCGGACGTCGGCCTGCTGTTCGATGCCGGCCATTGCTACATGGGCGGTGGCGATCCCCTGAGCGTGCTGCGGCAACATATCGACCGGGTCTGCCACGTGCACTTCAAGGACGTGCGCAAGGCCGTGGTGCAGCTGGCGCGCAACCACCAGTGGAGCTTTCCGGACTGCATCCTCAACGGGACCTTCACCGTGCCGGGTGACGGCGACATCGATTTCTCGGCATTGCTCAAGGTGCTGGTGGCTGCCGGCTATGAAGGCTGGCTGGTGGTGGAGGCCGAGCAGGACCCGGCCGTGGCGCCGGCCTACGAATACGCCAAGAAGGGCTACGACCATCTGCGCCAGCTGGTGGCGCAGGCCACTGCCTGAGGAGGAATCCGATGAATCTGCTCGTCAAAGCCGACCGTAGCGCCCGCGACATCGTCAGCGTCCCGGCCGGCGCCCTGGACTATGTCGGCTTCGCCGCCCATCGCCTGCAACCGGGGGAGTCCCTGCCGGTGCTGGCAGGCGATCTGGAGGTCTGCATCGTGCTGCTCAGCGGCGGCGCCAGTATCGAGGGCGGGCATCCGCAGCTGGGCGCCTTCGCCTGGCGCGGGCTGGCCGGTCGCCAGAGCGTCTTCGAAGACGTCTCGCCCTATGCCGCCTACCTGCCGCCCGGCAGCGAAGCGCGGGTGACCGCCGACAGCACCGCCGAAATCGCCATCTGCACCTCGCCCGGCAATCCGCTGGTGGCGGACCGGCTGCCACCGCGGCTGATCGAGCCGGCGAGCATGCAGCGATCCACCCGCGGCAAGGGCGCCAACACCCGCTATGTCTGCGACATCCTGCCGGACACGGTGGCGGCCCATTCGCTGCTGGTGGTGGAGGTGCGCACCCCGTCCGGGCATTCCTCCAGCTATCCGCCCCATCGCCATGACCGCGACAACCTGCCGGCGGAGAGTCTGCTGGAGGAGTCCTACTACCACCGCATCGATCCGGGGCAGGGCTTCGTCTTCCAGCGCGTCTACACCGACGAGCGTGACCTGGACCAGGCCATGGCGGTGGAAGACCACGACGTGGTGCTGGTGCCGCGCGGCTATCACCCGGTCAGCGTGCCCTATGGCTACGAGTCCTATTACCTCAACGTGATGGCCGGCCCCCGGCGCGTCTGGAAATTCCACAACGATCCGCAGCACGAGTGGCTGCTGACTCGCTAACCCCTTTCGCATTCGCCGTGGCGGCGACCCCAGGACACGAGGATCAGGACATGAGCGACACCCCCGTCATCGGGCACTACATCAACGGCGCGGTCTCGACCCAGGCCGAGCGTTTCAGCGACGTCTTCAATCCGGCCGAGGGCGTGGTCCAGGGGCGGGTCGCCCAGGCCACGGCGCAGACCGTGGACCAGGCGGTGGCGGCGGCCAAGGCGGCCTTTCCCGAGTGGTCCGAGCAATCGGCGCTGCGCCGGGCGCGCATCCTGTTCCGCTTCAAGGAGCTGCTCGACCAGCACCACCGGGAACTGGCGGCGCTGATCACCCGTGAGCACGGCAAGGTGCTGTCCGACGCCATGGGCGAGGTGACGCGCGGCATCGAGGTGGTGGAATTCGCCTGCGGCGCGCCGCACCTGGCCAAGACCAGCTACAGCGACAACATCGGCGGCGGCATCGACAACTGGAACCTGCGCCAGCCGCTGGGCGTGTGCGCCGGCATCACCCCCTTCAATTTCCCGGTGATGGTGCCGCTGTGGATGATTCCCATGGCGCTGGCCACCGGCAACACCTTCATCCTCAAGCCCTCCGAGCGCGATCCCTCCGCCAGCCTGCTGCTGGCCGAGCTGCTCAAGCAGGCCGGCTTGCCCGATGGCGTATTCAACGTGGTCCAGGGTGACAAGGTGGCGGTGGATGCGTTGTTGCAGCACCCGGACGTGGAGGCCATCTCCTTTGTCGGCTCCACCCCCATCGCCGAATACATCCACCAGGAAGGCACCCGCCGCGGCAAGCGCGTCCAGGCCCTGGGCGGTGCCAAGAACCACATGATCGTGATGCCCGACGCCGACCTGGACCAGGCCGCCGATGCCCTGATCGGCGCCGGCTTCGGTTCGGCCGGCGAGCGCTGCATGGCCATCTCCATTGCCGTGGCGGTGGGCGAGGTGGGTGATGCCCTGATCGAGAAACTGCTGCCGCGCATCGATGCCCTGCGGGTGCGCAACGGCGTGGAAGCCGACGCCGACATGGGGCCGCTGGTGACCGGCCAGCACAAGGCCAAGGTCGAGGGCTACATCACGAAAGGGGTGGAGGAGGGCGCCAGGCTGCTGGTCGACGGCCGCAACTTCAAGGTGCCCGGTGCCGAGCACGGCTTCTTCGTTGGCGCCACCCTGTTCGACGGCGTGACCCCGGAGATGACCATCTACCGGGAAGAGATTTTCGGCCCGGTGCTGGGCATCGTGCGGGTGCCGGACTTCGCCAGCGCGGTGGAACTGATCAACGCCCACGAATTCGGCAACGGCGTCTCCTGCTTCACCCGTGACGGCGGCATCGCCCGCGCCTTCGCCCGCACCATCAAGGTGGGCATGGTCGGCATCAACGTGCCCATCCCGGTGCCCATGGCCTGGCATTCCTTCGGTGGCTGGAAGAGATCCCTGTTCGGCGATCACCACGCCTATGGCGAGGAAGGCCTGCGCTTCTACACCCGCTACAAGAGCGTGATGCAGCGCTGGCCCGACAGCATCGCCAAGGGCGCCGAATTCAGCATGCCCACCGCCAAGTGACCGGGGAGAAGCCATGAGCACCCAACGTCTGACCATGGCCCAGGCCCTGGTGAAATTTCTCGACAACCAGTACCTCAGCGTCGATGGCGTCGAGACCAGATTCGTCGCCGGCGTCTTCACCATCTTCGGCCACGGCAACGTGCTCGGCCTGGGCCAGGCGCTGGAGCAGGAGGCCGGTGAGCTGGTGGTGCACCAGGGGCGCAACGAGCAGGGCATGGCCCATGCCGCCACGGGTTTCGCCAAGCAGAAGCTGCGTCGGCAGATCTATGCCTGCACCTCCTCGGTGGGGCCGGGCGCGGCCAACATGCTGACCGCCGCGGCCACCGCCACCGCCAACCGCATCCCGCTGCTGCTGTTGCCCGGCGACGTCTATGCCAGTCGCCAGCCCGATCCGGTGCTGCAGCAGATCGAGCAATTCCACGACCTGTCGATCAGCACCAACGATGCCTTCCGCGCGGTGAGCAAGTACTGGGATCGCATCAACCGCCCCGAGCAGCTGATGAGCGCGGCGATCAACGCCATGCGCGTGCTGACCGATCCGGCCGAGACCGGCGCCGTGACGCTGGCGCTGCCCCAGGATGTCCAGGGCGAGGCCTACGACTATCCCGACTACTTCTTCGCCAAGCGGGTGCACCGCCTGGATCGCCGGCCGCCAGTGGTCGCCGCCATCGCGGAGGCGGTGCAGCTGCTCAGGCGCAAGCGCAAGCCGCTGCTGATCTGTGGCGGCGGGGTGAAGTATTCCGGCGCCGCCGCGGCCCTGCAGCGCTTCGCCGAGCGCTTCGAGATTCCCTTCGCCGAGACCCAGGCCGGCAAGAGCGCCATCGTCTCCAGCCACGAACTCAATGTCGGCGGCATCGGCGAGACCGGCTGCCTGGCCGCCAACCTGCTGGCCCGGGAAGCGGATCTGATCATCGGCGTCGGCACCCGCTACACCGATTTCACCACCTCCTCGAAGTGGCTCTACCAGCATCCCGAGGTGGAATTCCTCAATCTCAACGTGGCCGCCTTCGACGCCGGCAAGCTTGATGGCCTAGCCGTGGTGGCCGATGCCCGCGAAGCCCTCGACGCCCTGACCGAGGCGCTAGGGGCTACCGACTACCGCGCCGGCTGGGGCGGCCAGGTGGGGGAGGCGCGTGAGCGCTATCGTCAGGAGGTGGAGCGGGTCTACACGGTCGGCTACACCGGCGCCGACTTCGTGCCGGAGATCGACGACGACCTGCCGCGCGCGGTGCTGGAGGAATTCGTCCGTCTGACCGGTTCGTCCCTGACCCAGAGCCAGGTGCTCGGCCGCCTCAACGAACGGCTGGACGACGACGCCATCATCGTCGCCGCCGCCGGCAGCCTGCCGGGTGACCTGCAGCGCGCCTGGCAGAGCAAGGGCGTCAACACCTACCACCTGGAATACGGCTATTCCTGCATGGGCTACGAAATCAACGCCGCCCTCGGCGTGAAGCTGGCCGAACCGGAGCGCGAGGTCTATGCGCTGGTGGGGGACGGTTCCTACCAGATGCTGCACTCAGAGCTGGCCACCTCCATCCAGGAGCGGCGCAAGATCAACGTGGTGCTGCTCGACAACATGACCTTCGGTTGCATCAACAACCTGCAGGTCGGCCACGGCATGGGCAGCTTCGGCACCGAATTCCGCTATCGCAATCCGGAGACCGGCAAGCTCGACGGCGACTTCGTGCCGGTGGACTTCGCCATGAGCGCCGCCGCCTACGGCTGCAAGACCTATAGCGTGCGCACCCTGGAGGAGCTGGAAGCGGCCCTGGTCGATGCCCGTCGGCAGACGGTCTCCACCCTGATCGACATCAAGGTGCTGCCCAAGACCATGCTGCACGGCTACCTGTCCTGGTGGCGGGTCGGCGGCGCCGAGGTCTCCACCAGCGAAAAGATCGCCGCCGTCGCCCGGGTGCTCAGGGAAAACGCCGCCCAGGCCCGCCAATACTGAGCGCCGCTCACTCCATAACAAGTCCAAATCGGAGAATGAAGTCATGACCTTGAACATCGGTGTCATCGGGACCGGCGCCATCGGCCGCGAACACATCCGCCGCCTGAGCCACACCCTGCTGGGCAGTCGCGTGGTGGCGGTGACCGACATCAACGCCGACCAGGCCGCCCGGGTGGTCCAGGAGCTGGGCATCACCGCGGAGGTCTATGCCGACGGCCATGCGCTGATCGCCGCGGCGGACGTCCAGGCGGTGCTGGTCGCCTCCTGGGGGCCGACCCACGAGGAGTACGTGCTGGCCGCCATCGCCGCCGGCAAGCCGGTGTTCTGCGAAAAGCCGCTGGCGACCACCGCCGAGGGCTGCCGGCGCATCGTCGAAGCCGAACAGGCCCACGGCAAGCGCCTGGTGCAGGTGGGCTTCATGCGGCCCTACGATGCCGGCTATCGCCAGCTCAAGGCGGTGGTCGACGCCGATCGCATCGGCGCACCGCTGATGATCCATGCGGCCCACCGCAATCCCACGGTGAGCGAGCACTACAGTACCGACATGGCCATCACCGACACCCTGATCCACGAGATCAACGTGCTGGCCTGGCTGCTGGACGATCATTACGTGTCCGCCCAGGTGGTCTTTCCGCGCAAGGCGCCGGCGGCGCGCGAGCACCTGCGCGATCCCCAGGTGGTGCTGCTGGAAACGGCCAAGGGCGTGCGCATCGACGTCGAGGTCTTCGTCAATTGCCAGTACGGCTACGACATCCAGTGCGAGATCGTCGGCGAGCGCGGCATCGCCCGCCTGCCGGAGCCGACCTCTGTGCAGCTGCGCAGCGAGGCGCGGCTGTCCAACGAGATCCTCATGGACTGGAAGGACAGATTCATCGCCGCCTACGACGTGGAACTGCAGGCCTTCATCGACGACCTCGCCGCCGGCCAGCTGACCGGGCCGTCGTCCTGGGACGGCTACATCGCCGCGGTCACCGCCGACGCCTGCATCAAGGCCCAGGACAGCGGCGCCATCGAGCCGGTGACCCTGCCCAGCCGACCGGCTTTCTACGCCTAGGTCGCTCGCGGGGATGTGTTGCCTGCACGGGAGGCCTCGGCCGTGAGAATCGGACTGGTCGGCTACGACGGCCTCGGACGCCTGCTGCAGGCGCCGCTGATCGCCAGCACCCCGGGCGTCCAACTGGTGGGTGTGGTGACAGTCTCGCCGGCGCAGCATGCCGAGTTGACCAAGGCGTATCCCGGCGTCACCGGCCATCCCGACCTGGCCGGGCTGATCGCCGCCGGGGTGGACAGCCTGGTGATCGCCACGCCTCTCGGCGAACGTCCGGCGCAGGTGCGGGAAGCGTTGCGGCGGGACTTGCCGGTGGTCTGCGCGGCGCCGCTGGCGAGCACCCTGGCAGAGGCCGAGGACCTGATGGCGCTGGCCGAACGGCGGGGCGTCCCGCTCTGCGTCCAGCAGCTGCGCCGCTGGGATTCGGACCTGCTCACCCTGGCGCGACTGCTGCGCGAAAAGCGCCTGGGCCGGGTACGCCTCTTCGAGTCGCGCCTGCAACTGACCGATCTGGCCGCGGCGGGCCTGGGCGCCGAGGCTGGCCTGCTCCTCGAACTGGGCAGCCATCTGGTGGACCAGGCGCTGCTGCTGTTCGGGCCGGTCGAACGGGTCTATGCCGAGGCGCAGTTCCGCCGTGGCGATCCCGCGCGGGAGCGGGAATTCTTCCTGTCCCTGCGCCATCGCTCGGGGGTGGTCTCGCACCTCTCGGGCAGTGGTCTGCAGAACTGTCCCCAGCGGCTGCGGGTGGTCGGCGAGCGGGGCGCCTATAGCGTCGATGGCCTGGATGGCCAGGCCGCGGCCCTGCGCCAGGGGCGGACCCCGCGCAGCGAAAAGGCCAGCTGGGGCGCCGAGGAGCATCAGCGCTGGGGCTGGCTGAGCGTGGGCGACGAGCGCTCACGGGTACCGAGCGAACGGGGCCGCTGGGATCTGTTCTACCAAGGCTGGCTGGCGGCCCTCACCCAGGGCGCGCCCTTGCCGGTCACGCCGCAGGAAACACTGGCCTGCCAGGCGATCCTGGCGGCGGCGCGGCAGAGTGCCCGTACGGGGGAAAGCCTGGTGGTAGAGGGCCTCGAAGAGGCAGCGGAGCGGTCGCGGGCAGGTGCCCAGGGGCGAGCGCGGCGGTCATTCGTACAGGTCGAATGAAATTTCTATTTCTCTCTTGTTGTGGAATTAAATTTCCAATAGAGTCGAGAGCAGTTGCAGAAACGAGTCACCAGGGCCGTGCGCCCCGACAACAATAATAGGTGCCGTCACATGAACCACTCCACGCATTCCTTCCGTCTCGCCCTCGCCGCCGTGCACCGCCTCAAGGTGCAGCGTCCCTCCCGACTGCTCGCCCTGCTCGGCCGGCTGTTCTGCCACGAGCGCAGCGGCGCCGTGCTCTGCGCCTCGCCCGGCGCCGCGGTGTTCTACCGCCCGCACTGATTCCCGCGTCTTTCCAGCGTTCGCTCAGGCTCCGCCCGGTTCAAGACCGCGCGGCGCCCGAGGTGCGCCTGGCCGTTGCGCCCGTCTGATCCCCTTGCTGATCGTCACCCCACGAATGGAGCCTGAACCATGCAGAAGAAAACTCGCTTTGCCACCCTGGCGCTGTCGCTGCTGCTGGGCAGCAGTGCGGCCCTGGCGGACCTCAAGGTCGGGGTGACCATGTCGTCGTTCGACGACAACTACCTTACCTATGTCCGCGAATACATGACCAAGAAGGCCAAGACCGACGGCGTGCAGCTGCAGTTCGAGGACGCCCGCAACGACGTGGTCAAGCAGCTCACCCAGGTGCAGAGCTTCATCAGCCAGAAGGTCGATGCGGTCATCGTCAATCCGGTGGACACCGCCGCGACCCGGACCCTGACCGAGGCCGCCACCAAGGCCGGCGTACCCATCGTCTACATCAACCGCCGCCCCGACGAGCCCACTCTGCCGGCGGGCGTGGTCGCGGTGACTTCCGACGACAAGGAAGCCGGCCGCCTGCAGGCGCAGTACGTGGCGGACAAGCTCGGCGGCAAGGGCCAGGTGGCCATCCTGCTGGGTGATCTGGCCAACAACTCCACCCACAATCGCACCGCCGGGGTAAAGGAGGTCCTGGCCAAGTATCCGGGCATCAAGATCGTCGAGGAGCAGACCGCGGCCTGGCAGCGCGACAAGTCCATGGACCTGACCAGCAACTGGCTGCTGGCCGGCAAGGAACTCAACGCCATCTTCGCCAACAACGACGAGATGGCCATCGGCGCGGCCATGGCCCTGCGCCAGGCCGGCAGGAAGGACGTGCTGGTCACCGGCGTCGACGGTACGCCCGACGGCCTGGCGGCGATCAAGCGCGGCCTGGTGACGGTCTCGGTGTTCCAGGACGCCAAGGGCCAGGCGGAAGGCGCCCTCGATGCGGCGCTGAAGATGATCAACAAGACCCCCGGCGAGCAGAACGTGCTGATTCCCTTCCGCCTGATCACCCCGGAGAACGTCGCCGAATTCCAGGCCATGACCAAATGACCTGAGGCGCCTGCGCCGTCCTGGAAGGAGGGCGGGGCGCCGCGCCAGAACGGCTTTCCAGAGCAAACGGGCAGTCCGGCAACGGACCGCCCGTTTGTCTATCTGGGGCCTTGCCAGCGGCGCCGGGCGGGTTGCGGCTCCTCGATGATTATCACCTAAAAATTCCAAAAATATATTGACTGGAATTTATTTTCCAATAGAGTCGAGGGCAAGCCAAGACGTACAGCGGTGCCTCGCCCCGGCGAGCGCACCCTTCAACAAGAATAAAAGGTGCCGTCATGCCATCCCGCTCCCTGTCCCTGCTCGGGTCTCCGATCGCCTGTCCGCCGGGCACCTGCCCGCACCTGGCAGACGCCGTCACGGCCAGCCCTTCGCCCAGCGCCCTCTACTGACCAGCGACCCGCGCCGCCTGGTCGGCGCCCGCGAGGAGATCGTGATCATGCTCAGTTCCGCCACCCCTGCCGCCGCTCCCGCCACCGCGGCCACGGCCGCGCCCGGCGAATACCTGCTGGAAATCGTCGACGTCACCAAGGAGTTTCCCGGCGTCAAGGCGCTGTCCCACGTGCAGCTGCGGGTGCGTCCCGGCACCGTGCTGGCGCTGATGGGCGAGAACGGCGCGGGCAAGTCGACGCTGATGAAGATCATTGCCGGCATCTACCAGCCCGATGCCGGCGAGGTGCGGCTGCGCGGGGTGCCGGTGCGCTTCGAGACGCCGCTGCAGGCACTGCATTCGGGGATCGCCATGATTCACCAGGAACTCAATCTGATGCCCTTCATGACCATCGCCGAGAACATCTGGCTGGGTCGCGAACCGCTCAATGCCCTGCACCTGGTGGACCACGGCAAGATGCGTCGCCAGACCCAGGCGCTGCTGGACCGACTGCGCATCGCCCTGGACCCGGAAGACAGCGTGGGCAGCCTGTCCATCGCCGGGCGGCAGATGGTGGAGATCGCCAAGGCGGTGTCCTACGACAGCGATGTGCTGATCATGGACGAACCCACCTCGGCCATCACCGAGACCGAGGTGGCGCACCTGTTTTCCATCATCGCCGACCTCAAGGCCCAGGGTAAGGGCATCGTCTACATCACCCACAAGATGGACGAGGTGTTCCAGATCGCCGACGAGGTCGCGGTGTTCCGCGACGGCCAGTACATCGGCCTGCAGCGCGCCGACAGCATGAACGGTGACGGCCTGATCGCCATGATGGTGGGGCGCGAACTGACCCAGCTGTTCCCGGAGCGCACCGCGCCGCGCGACGAGGTGCTGCTGTCGGTGCGCGACCTGGGCCTGGACGGGGTGTTCTCCGGCGTCTCCTTCGACCTGCGCGCCGGCGAGGTGCTGGGCATCGCCGGACTGATGGGCTCGGGGCGCACCAATGTCGCCGAGACGCTGTTCGGCGTGACCCCGGCCACGGCGGGCGAGATCCGCATCGACGGCCGGCCGGTACGGATGAGCGATCCTCATCTGGCGATCCAGAAAGGCCTGGCGCTGCTCACCGAAGACCGCAAGGACACCGGCATCTTTTCCTGCCTGTCGGTGGGGGAAAACATGGAGGTGGCGGTGCTGAATGGTTTCGCCAGCGGCGGCTTCGTGCAGCAGCAGCGCCTCGACCAGCTCTGCGAGGAGATGCGCCAGCAACTGCGGGTGAAGACCCCCTCGCTGGACCAGTGCATCGCCAATCTCTCCGGCGGCAACCAGCAGAAGGCGCTGATCGCCCGCTGGCTGATGACCCGGCCGCGCATCCTCATCCTCGACGAGCCCACCCGCGGCATCGACGTCGGCGCCAAGGCCGAGATCTACCGGCTGATCGCCAAGCTGGCCGCCGAGGGCCTGGCGGTGATCATGATTTCTTCCGAACTGCCCGAGGTCCTGGGCATGAGCGACCGGGTGATGGTGATGCACGAAGGCACCGTCACCGGCTTTCTCGATCGCGGCGAAGCCACCCAGGAGCGGGTCATGCACCTGGCCTCGGGCAATCCCGTACTGCACTAGCGCACCCTTCGCGCGGTGGGCTGCGCCCATCGCTCCCGGCATACAAGAGGTAGAACAAGATGAGTGCCCTCCTGGACAAGAAAACCGCCGAGCTACCCAGCGCGCGCCCGCGGCGCCGCATTCCCACCGAACTGGGTATCCTGCTGGTGCTGCTGGGCATCGGCCTGGCCTTCGAGGCCTTCGGCTGGGTCCTGCGTGACCAGAGCTTCCTGATGAATTCCCAGCGCCTTGTGCTGATGATCCTGCAGGTCTCGATCATCGGCCTGCTGGCCATCGCCGTGACCCAGGTGATCATCACCACCGGCATCGACCTCTCCTCCGGCTCGGTGCTGGCGCTGTCGGCCATGGTGGCGGCGAGTCTGGCCCAGGGCTCGGACTTCGGCCGGGCGGTGTTTCCCTCGCTGACCGACCTGCCGGTCTGGGTGCCGGTCATGGCCGGCCTCGGGGTGGGGCTGCTGGCCGGCGCCATCAACGGCAGCATCATCGCCGTCACCGGCATCCCGCCCTTCATCGCCACCCTCGGCATGATGGTCTCGGCCCGCGGCCTGGCGCGCTACTACACCGAAGGCCAGCCGATCAGCATGCTGTCCGACAACTACACCGCCATCGGCGCCGGGGCCATGCCGGTGATCATCTTCCTGGTGGTGGCGGTGATCTTCCACATCGCCCTGCGCTACACCAAGTACGGCAAGTACACCTATGCCATCGGCGGCAACATGCAGGCCGCGCGCATCTCCGGCATCAACGTCAAGAAGCACCTGATCATCGTCTACAGCATCGCCGGCCTGCTGGCGGGCCTGGCCGGGGTCGTGGCCTCGGCCCGCGCCGCCACCGGCCAGGCGGGCATGGGCATGTCCTACGAACTGGACGCCATCGCTGCGGCGGTGATCGGCGGTACCAGCCTGGCGGGCGGGGTAGGGCGCATCACCGGCACCGTGATCGGCGCCCTGATCCTCGGCACCATGGCCAGCGGCTTCACCTTCCTCGGGGTGGACGCCTACGTCCAGGACATCATCAAGGGCCTGATCATCGTGGTCGCCGTGGTCATCGACCAGTACCGCAACAAGCGCAAGGCCAAGCGCTAGGGCTGGCGCCTTCCCCTCTCCCTGGGAGAGGGCCGGGGTGAGGGGCCGAGCCAGCACCCGACCGTTTTTCCCCCTCTCCCCCTGGGAGAGGGCCGGGGTGAGGGCCGAGCCAGCACCCGACCGTTTTTCCCCCCCTCCCCCTGGGAGAGGGCCGGGGTGAGGGCGCCCCCACCCCTAAGCCATCCCTTTTACCCGGTCGGCTACTGGCTTGGCCGGCCGGGTCTTTCTACACCCCTGACGGAGAACGACATGCGCGACATCGGCATCGGTCTGATCGGCACCGGCTTCATGGGTCATGCCCATGCCCAGGCCTTCCATCACGCGGCGAGCAGCTTCGCGCTCCCGGTCCGCCCGCGGCTGGTGGCCCTGGCCGACGCCGATCCGGAGCGCGCCGCTCGCTGCGCCGACGCCTGGGGCTTCACCCGCAGCTGCGATTGGGAAAGCCTGATCGCCGATCCCCAGGTCGAGCTGGTGGCCATCACCACGCCCAATCTGCTGCACGCGCCCATGGCCCTGGCCGCCCTGGCGGCGGGCAAGGCGGTCTACTGCGAAAAGCCCCTGGCGGTGAGCCTGGAGGAGGCGACGCAAATGCGCGACGCCGCGCGCCAGGCCGGGGTGGTCAACCGGGTCGGCTACAACTACCTGCAGAATCCCATGCTCAGGCAGGCGCGTGAGCTAATCGACAGCGGCGAACTGGGCGAGATCGTCAGCTTCAGCGGCGAATTCAGCGAAGACTTCATGGGCGATCCCCAGGGGCCCTTCACCTGGCGCTGCGAGACCCGCCAGGCTGGCGGCGCCCTGGCCGACCTGGGCAGCCATATCCTGTCGCTGGCGCGCTTCCTGCTCGGCCCGGTGGCGGCGCTCTGCGCCGATCTGCACACCGCCCATGGCCAGCGGCCCCACCAGGGCGGCACCCGGACGGTTGAGATCGACGACCAGGCCCATCTGCTGCTGCGTTTCGCCAGTGGCGCCCGCGGCACCCTGACCACCAGCTGGCTCAAGCACGGGCGCAAGAATCGCCTGGCCTTCGAGGTCTGCGGCACCCGCGGCACCCTCAGTTTCGACCAGGAGCGGCTCAACGAACTGCGCCTCTACCAGGTCGGCGACCGTCCGGGCCTGGCCGGTTTCCGTACCCTGCTGGCCGGTCCGCACCTGCCGGACTACGCCGCCTTCTGCCCGGCCCCTGGCCACCAGCTCGGCTACAACGAACTCAAGACCCTGGAGGTCCGCTCGCTGCTGGAGGCCCTGGGCGGCAACCCCGGACACACCGGTGTCGACTTCCAGGAAGCCTGGGAAGTGGAACGCCTGGCCCAGGCCGCGCGGCAATCGGCGCAGGAGGAGCGCTGGGTCAGGCTGGATTAGGAGATAGGCGGGTAGTTCTAATCTTGCTCCTTAACTGTCTGTCAGGGGATGAGGTGTCCAAAGGAAGCGATGTAATTAATAAGACTATTCGTCCTGCCTCGCGAACCGTTTGGCGTAAAGTGCTCTGCTTGATAGTCCAGGGGATGCACCCTAGAAGCTCGTTCTTCGAATACTGCTTAAGCTGCAAGTCCTGCAGTGTTTCGAGAGCTGGCTTCGGGTTATCAAGGACGCCCTCATGACATGGCCTGTCACGTTACTGCTAGATCCCACCCTCTATTCGCTGAGCTGCGTCCAACGGGCAATTTATAGCCTCGCAGATCGCCTAGTCATTCAACTCAAGACTAGTGATGGCGAATGGTGCATTGAGGCGTTACCCGCACCTCAAAACTGCATTTCGCTGCAGCCCTCTCCCGATGTTGCGCGGGCTCTGCTTTTGCAGCAGTTGAACGATTTCGCGCTACGCGAACGTATCCAACAGGAAACAGTCGGTTTGCGCGAGCTGCTGGTAAAGGCGGCGCTGAATGGATGTGTTCGCTAGATGACCCATCTCATCGCTATGCAGGGTGGTTACCGACTGCTGCCTTTCCGTTTCATGCGACTGGGCGGGCAGTCGTCGCGAGAGATTCTGGTTACGACAGATACTGGGGAATACATCTTTCTTTCCGAAGAGCAGTTGCGAGCCCTGGTAGATCGCCAGCTCCGGCCAGGTACGGCGCTGTACAAGGATTTGCTGGCTCGTCATTTCATCTACGAACCCGACGGGCATGATCCTTTGCCAGAGATGGCCGCCCAGTATCTGAGTCGCAAAGATTTCTTGAAGCAGGGGCCTGCTCTGCACCTCTTTGTTACCACGTTGCGTTGTAATCACACGTGTCAGTATTGCCAGGTGTCCCGCGCTCCTTTGGGTGGAGCTGGGCATGACATGAGCGAAATGGATGCACGCCATGCGGTATCTAGGATGTTCGAATCCTCATCGGACGTTTTGACTGTCGAATTTCAAGGAGGTGAGCCGTTACTGGCATTTCCCAGGATTCGACAGATCGTTGAAGAGGTGGTGGAGCGCAACAGCAGGGAAAAGCGCAACGTTCAGTTCGTCATCACCAGCACCCTGCATCATCTGGACGAGTCCATTTTGGACTTTGCTGCCACGCATCGTATTCAGTTCTCAACCTCTCTGGATGGGCCGGCTGCTCTGCACAACGCCAACCGGCCTACACCGACACGGGATGCCTACGAGCGAACCGTGGAGGGTATCCATAGGGTTCGCGCGCGGCTTGGTGCTGATGCCGTGTCCGCCTTAACTACCCTTACTGTCAGAAGTCTCGAGCAACCCGAAGCCATCATTGACGAATACGTTCGCCAAGGTTTATCCAGTATTTCGCTACGGCCCCTTAGTCTGTATGGCTTCGCTACAAAAAGTGCGCAGAGGCTGGCCTATCCCATGGCCCGTTACTTGGCCTTTTACCATCGTGCACTGGACTACCTACTCGCGTTGAATAGCCAGGGCACCTATCTGGTCGAAAGCTACACAGCATTGCTGTTGAACAACGTGCTGACACCCTTCTCCAGTGGCTATGTCGATTTGCGCTCACCTCTAGGCGCTGGCTTGGGCGCCCTAGTCTATAACTACGATGGCGATGTCTATCCGTCCGACGAAGCTAGGATGCTGGTCGAAATGGGCGAGAAGGGGCTGCGTCTAGGGAATGTTCAGCAGCCCTTGCACGAATTATTGGCTTCCCCAGCGATGCAATTACTGCTGGCGTCGGGAATCGCGGAAACCCTGCCAGGGTGTAACGACTGCGCCTTGGTTCCCTACTGCGGCAGCGACCCTATAGAGCATTACGCTCGTCAGGGCGACCCCGTAGGACATCGGGCCTTCAGTGCCTTCTGCCAGAAGAACATGGAGCTGTTGCGACATCTGTTCGTTCTGTTGCGAGATGGCAGCGAGGAGACTCAGCGCGTTTTGTTGTCCTGGCTCAGTAGACGTTCTCTCGCAGACGTCAGCCTGCCTGGTTACCGGGGGTAGTGAGATGCTAGCGAAGGAAACGCAATTCCTCATTCGCAATCTTCATGAGCCCCGTCTGCTGAAGGTGCTTACCGCAGCGGAATTCGTCGAGCATGGCCTAGCCAGATGTGCGGGGCAGGTCGAACTGGCGGATGTACTGCTGTATCTCGACGATAGCGCTGGTCCTCTATATCGAGGGCTGTTGCGGATACCGGTTGCCGGATTCATGTGCGATTCGGTGTTCGACGGTGACATTCCATCAGGCCGAATTCTTTTGAGTGAGTGTAGGAGCCCGGGCGTGGTGCGCTCTGGAGATGTCGTCGCCCTTTCTCCTGCTTCTAACCTGGTAAGGGTGCTTTATCGCCGTGGCGCTAACAGTAACCTGTTGTTCATGACCGATCGTTGTAACAGCCTTTGCCTGATGTGTTCCCAACCACCCAAGGACATAGATGATCTCTGGCATATTGAGGAAAATCTGCGCCTGCTCGATCTGATGGATGCAGGCGAGGAGCATCTTGGGATCAGTGGTGGCGAGCCTACGCTTTATAGAGAGGGCCTGTTGGCAGTCTTGAATAAGGCTAAAAGCGTCATACCCGACAAGGCGCTGCACCTTCTCAGCAATGGCCGGCTGCTCCAGGACCCAACCTGGATTGGCGAATTGCAAGCGCTCGATCATCCCAAGCTGAGTTGGGGCATACCCCTCTATGCAGACAATGCTGGTGATCACGATCAGTTGGTACAGGCACCAGGGGCTTTCAGCGAAACGCTGCGCGGGCTTTACAACTTGGCCCGGGCCAATCAGGTTGTGGAGATCAGGGTTGTTCTCAATCGACTGGCCACACCACGGCTGCCGCAACTGGCTCTCTTCCTGTTTCGTAATCTGCCTTTCGTTCGCCACGTTGCATTCATGGGAATCGAAAGCACAGGGTTGGCTAGGAAGCATCACACCGAGCTTTGGATCGATCCTCTGGATTATCAGCAGGAGTTGAGCGAGGCAGTGTTCTTTCTGCATCACCGTGGAATTCCCGTATCGCTCTACAACCTACCGCTTTGCCTGGTATCCCCGCCCCTGAGGCCTTTTGCCCGGCAGAGTATTTCGGATTGGAAAAACCTCTTCATCGACGCCTGCCAGGATTGTGCAGCGGTTACTCGTTGTTCCGGTTTTTTCAAATCCCATAACGAGCGTTGGCAGAGCCGGGGTATCCGTCCTCTGGCTGCCGAGGCTTTATTGTCTTCGCAAGGAGCGCGTCATGAGTCTGCTTGATCGTTGGAAGATGCTTATCGGTCATGTCACCCTATTGCCGGTCGCCGGAAGTGCTCTGGCCCAGGTCGACCAGATGCCTTTGGCCGATATGACGTGGAGCGCCACTCCAGGGAATCAGGTACCGGTGTTCAGCAATCCACTCAATGCCCTCGATGCGACCAATCTCTATGCAGCTCATCGCTCGCATAGCTCTCATCGATCCCACAGCTCTCATAGTTCGCACTACAGTGGTTCTGGGGGCTACAGCAGTCCGCGCTCCTATACTGCACCGAGCTCATCCGATAGCTATTATCGTGCCCCCAGTAGTGGTGGTAGCGGGGCGTCCGGCTACAGTGGTAGCTCAGGACTCTATGCTCCCTCGAAAAGTAGTGGCACTACCACGACCGAGCCGAACACGACATCTGGTAAAGCACAGCCGACTGGCGAGGCACTATCCAGCTTGGTCATGCGAGTGCAAACGGCGCTGACACTCAAACAGTACTACCACGGCGCTATCGATGGCGTTCTGGGTAAAAGTACCCGAGGTGCCTTGATGTCCTTCCAAATGGATACCGGTCTGACGATCAATGGGCGTATGGATACCCCAACCTTGAACGCTTTGGGTATTCGCATTCCTTGAGGAACCGGGGAAGGTGCGTGTCTGCACGTAGCCTGAAACGCAATATGTTCGAAGGCACGGCTTGACGCGAGTAAAGAAGAGCGTGCGCTAGGATGGGGTTGGGTTGGTAATACGAACGCGCGTAAGAAACTACGCCCAGGTGCCGTTTTCTACTCAATCACCCCGCTCGACGCAAAAGGACCGTCCCATCGTTATGCCCTTATCTCCTCTCGACGGCCTCACCCCGGTCCGGCGCATGAAGCTCATCGCGCTGCTGCTGCTGTTCCTGGCGGCCGCGCTCTACTGCCTGGCCACTGCCCTCGAGGCCAGCCATCCGGCCTGGGGCTACGCCGCCGCCTTCGCCGAGGCGGCCATGGTCGGGGCCATCGCCGACTGGTTCGCGGTGACCGCGCTGTTCCGCCATCCGCTGGGCCTGCCGATTCCCCACACCGCCATCATCCCGCGCAACAAGGCCGGAGTCGGGCGCAAGCTGTCGGACTTCATCTGCCTGCACTTCCTCGCCACGCCCCAGGTGCTGGCCAAGCTGGAGGAACTGGACGCCGCCGGGCGCCTGGCCGGCTGGTTGCGCCAGCCGGACAACGCCGCCGCGGTGGCCAGCCAGGCCACCGGAGTCGCCCGCTATTCCCTGGAAGCCCTGCGCGAAGTGCGGGTGCAGGCCTTCATCCGCCGGGTAGCGGTGGAGCGGCTGCAGCGCCTGGACGTGGCGGCGCTGTCCGGCGAACTGCTCGACATGCTGACCGCCGACGGTCGCCATCAGGCGGTGCTCGACGAGGTGCTGCAGGAGATCGATCGCCTGCTGCAGGACGAAGACACCCAGGCGCTGATCGCCCGCACCATCGGCGGCGAGCTGCGTACCCTGAAGTACCTGGGCCTGGACGAACGGGTCGGGCGCTGGTCGGCGATCAAGGTGGTGCAGGCGGTGTCGCGCCTGATCGGCGAGATCAGCCATGACCGCGAGCACGAGTTGCGCCGGCATTTCGATGGCTATCTGGTCGGCTTCATCGAGCGCCTCAAGGAGGACCCGGCCTTTCGCCTGCGCGGCGAACAACTGCGCGACCGGCTGCTGGAGCACCCGGCGCTGGCGGGTTATCTGCAGGAGCTGTGGGACCAACTGGTGAACTGGCTGCAGGCCGATCTCGCCGCCCCGGATTCGCGCATCCGCCGGCGCCTGGGCCGGCTGCTGGCCGAGCTGGGCGACACCCTGAGTCGCGACGAAGCCATGCGACGCTGGATCAACGAGCAGCTGATGGCCGTGGCGCCGCCCTTCATCGACCGCAACCGCCAGCGCATCGGCGACTACATCGCCGCCCGCGTGGCCGCCTGGGACACCGACGAGCTGGTCCAGCAACTGGAACAGAGCGTCGGCAAGGACCTGCAGTTCATCCGCATCAATGGCACCCTCGTGGGCGGCCTGGTGGGGCTGGTGCTGCATGCCCTGACGCAGTGGTTGGGGCCAGGGTAGGGCAGCCAGAGCACACGTGGAAAAGGCTACGCCGTTTTCCACCCTACCGCCGCCCCCGTAGCGTGGAAAACCGCGCAGCGTTTTCCACTGGCTGCCGCCGCTCAAGCTGATACATCGAGAACGTCACCCCCTTGCCAGACTACCCCCTCTCCCCCTGGGAGAGGGCCGGGGTGAGGGCAAACCCGGACGCCAGACGCCAAGCCCGGCTCCACCCATCACCCCACCCGCACCCAGGCGGCGCCGCGCGGACTAAAGCCCATAGTCCCTGTCCCGAGCGTCCCATGTATCGAATCGGCTTTGCCTGCATGTACCGTCATCCCGAGCGCAGTCTGTCGCTCAAGGCACTGGAGCAGGTCGAGCGGGCCTTCAATACCCGCACCACCACCCTGCGCTGGCTCGGCAGCGTCGAACGCGCCGCCGCCGAGGCCAAGTTGCTGGACGTGGTCACCCACAACCTGGATGCCCAGCTGAGATTCGTCGAGCACGTCGCCGACCTGCCGGACAATCTGCGCATGCTGCGCCTGAGCAGCGATCTGCTGCCCTTCTACAGCCACGCCGAATTCGCCTACTTCTATCGTTCCCAGGAGCTCCAGGCGCTGCTGGAGGATCGCTTCGGCCGGCTGGGCGAACTGGCCCGCCGCCGCGATGTGCGGCTGTCGCTGCATCCCGGGCAATTCTGCGTGCTGGGCTCGGATCGCCCCGAGGTGGTGGAGAACAGCCTGAAGGAGTTCGAGTACCACGCCGACATGATCCGCCTGATGGGCTACGGCCAGAAATTCCAGGACTTCAAGTGCAATGTGCACATCGCCGGTCGCCTGGGCGTGCCCGGCATTCGCGCGATCTGGCCGCGTCTGTCGAGCGAGGCGCGAAACTGCATCACCTTCGAGAACGATGAAAAGACCTATGGCGTCGACGACTGCCTGCAACTGGCCGATCTCGCCCCGGTGGTGCTGGACATCCACCACTGCTGGATCCACGAAGAGGCCTACATCGATCCCTGGGAGCCACGGGTGGCGAGGATCATCGACAGCTGGCGCGGCGTGCGACCGGCCATGCACTACTCCCAGCCGCCGGAAGCCCTGATGGAAATGGGCGTCTCGCCCAGCGAGCGGATCGACATCAGGTTCCTGCTGCAGCAGATCAGCAAGCGGCTGCTCTATGCCCACAGCGACATGATGTGGAACGACTGGTGCAACCGCTACGCCTGCCAGTTTCTCGACCGCTTCGACATCATGTTCGAGGCCAAGCACAAGAACGTCACGGTGCGGGATTTCTACGATCGCTACCTGGGTGGCGACGGCACGCTGCCGCCGGCAGATCACGGGATTCTTGCGGGCCAGGATGTCGCAAATCCGTAGCGTGGAAGACCGCGCAGCGTTTTCCACTGGGCAGTCAGAGCTAACCAGTGGACAAGGCTGCGCCGTTGTCCACGCTACGGGAGTCGGTACGTAGGTTGGCGCTGAGACGGCTCCATCGTCGAAGCCCAACAGGGAGCTTCAACCCTGGACACCGTTGGGCTTCGCTGCGCTCAGCGCCAACCTACGGGCGGGGCTTCATTCGCAACATGCGGCAATGAGCCCGGTGGGCGATCGGCTGGAAGAACCGCTTAACTCAAGGGTCATCCTTCCGAATTCGATCGTCGCGAGGCCCGCCATGCCGACCCGTCGCCATTTCCTGCAGACCACCACCGCCCTGGCCGCCGCGGTCACCGCCGCGCCCTGGCTGTGGCAGAGCGCCCAGGCCGCCGAGCCGTTGCTGACCCGCAAGATCCCGCGCAGCGGCGAAGCCCTGCCCGTCATCGGCCTGGGCACCTCGGGCAATCTCGATGTCGAGCTGAACGATGCCGCCCTGGCGCCACTGCAGGAGGTACTCAAGGCGTTGCTCGACGGCGGCGGCACCCTCATCGACACCGCGCCCAGCTATGGCAATTCCGAGCGGGTGGCCGGCGAGCTGGTGAAGCGGGCCCAGGCTCGCGAGCGGGTCTTTCTCGCCACCAAGGTGTCGTCCACCGGGCGCGAACGCGGCGCGGCGCAACTGGCCGCCAGCTTCAAGGCCCTGCAGACCGAACGCCTGGACCTGGTCCAGGTGCACAATCTGCAGGACACCGCCAACCAACTGGCCCTGCTGCGCGAACAGCAGCAGGGCGGCAAGGTGCGCTATGTCGGTGTCACCCACTATCGCGAAGCGGCGCTGGACGATCTGCTGGCCACGCTGCAAAAGGAGAAGGTCGATTTCGTGCAGTTCAACTATTCGGTGGGCGAGCGCGAAGCCGAGAAACGCCTGCTGCCCTATTGCCGCGACCAGGGCATCGCCGTGCTGATCAATCGCCCCTTCCAGCGCGGCAATCTGCTCTCCGGCACCCGTGGCAAGCCGCTGCCACCCCTGGCCGCCGAACTGGGCGCGACCAGTTGGGCGCAACTGCTGCTCAAGTTCATCCTCGCCGACCCGGCGGTGACCGCAGTGATCCCGGCCACCAGCAACCCACGCTACATGATCGATAACCTCCAGGCCGGTCGCGGTCGCCTGCCCGATGCGCGCCAGCGCGAGGCCATCGCCGGGCTGTTCGCCTAGATGAAGGATTGGCTCGGTCGCGTCCTCGACGCCCGCGCCGGCGAGTCGTCCGCGGCCCTGGCCGGCTTTGCGCTGTTTCTCTGCCTGTTCGCCGGCTACTTCATGCTGCGGCCGATCCGCGAGGCCATGGGCATCGCCGGTGGCGTGGAGAATCTGCAGTGGCTGTTCACCGCCACCTTCCTGGTGATGCTGCTCGCCGTGCCACTGTTCGCCTGGCTCAACTCGCGGGTGGCGCGGATTCGCTTCGTCGACTGGGTCTATGGCTGCTTCGCCCTCAACCTGCTGGCCTTCGCCGCCTGCTTCGCCAGCCTGGGCGACAGCGTCTGGCTGGCGCGTGCCTTCTATGTCTGGATATCGGTCTACAACCTCTTCGTGGTCTCGGTGGCCTGGAGTCTGATGGCCGATGTCTTCGACGGCGCCCAGGCGCGGCGGCTGTTCGCCTTCATCGCCGCCGGGGCCAGTGTCGGCGGGCTGCTCGGGCCGGTACTGGCCGCCGCCCTGGCGCCCCGGGTCGGCGAGGCGGGCCTGGCGCTGCTGGCCGCCGTGCTGCTGCTTCTGGCGCTCAGGCTCAAGGCCTATCTGATGGGCTGGCGCGAGATTCGTGGCGCCGGGCGGCCAGGGGCGCCACCGACCGAAAGCCCGCGGCGCCCGGTCGCCGGCAATCCCTTCAGCGGCCTGACCCGGGTGCTGGCCTCCCCCTATCTGCTGGCGGTGAGCGCCTTCGTCATCCTGCTGGCCACGGTCAGCACCTTTCTCTACTTCGAACAGGCACGCCTGGTGGCCGAGCTGTTTCCCGATCGCGCCCGTCAGGTGCAGGTGTTCGGCCTGCTGGATTTCGTGGTCCAGGCCGGCGCCCTGGCCAGCCAGGTGCTGATCACCGGCCGCCTGGCCCAGCGCCTCGGGGTGCGGGTGCTCCTGGCCGGGGTGCCGCTGCTGATGTGCATCGGCTTCCTGGGCCTCGCGCTGCTGCCCACCTTCGCCATGCTGGCGGGGCTGATGATCGTCAGGCGGATCGGCGAATACGCCTTCATCCGCCCGGGCCGCGAGATGCTCTTCGCGCCGCTGGACGCCGAGACCCAGTACAAGGCCAAGAACTTCATCGACACCGTGGTCTATCGCGCCGGTGACGCCGCCAGCGGCTGGGCCAAGAGTCTGCTGGACCTGCTCGGCCATGGCGCCTGGCTGCCGGCGCTGGTGGGCGCCGGTTGCGCGGCGCTCTGGGCCTGGCTCGGCTTCTACCTGGGCCGGCGGGCTGACCAGGCGGCCCAGGCCGACGAGGCGGAGCGGCGCTGAATACCGGCTGAATCGTTGTAGCCGGAAACAACCCGGGGCTCCGAGAGGCGCCCTGCAGGGTGCTAAGGTAAGGCCTTCTTCCTGCCTCAAGGCCCTCCATGTTCCGCTCCCGCGCCATGATGTACCTGGTCCTGTTCGCCCTGCACCTGTTCATCGGCCTCAGTGTCATCGGTAACCTCGGGCTGTCGCCTGTCGCCCAGCTGCCGTTCTGGGCCCTGCTGATCCTGTCCTTCGTCCTGGTGCCCCTGGGCTTTCGCTCGCGGGACATGAACTCGCGCCTGCTGGCCTGGGCGGCGCTGATCGCCATGGGCGTGTTTTCCAGCCTGGCGGTGTTCAGTCTGCTGCGCGGCCTGGTGGTGGCGCTCGCCAGCCTGGTCGGCCACCCGCTGGACGCCGCCTGGCGCGTCGGCAGCGCCTGGGTGGTGCTGGGGCTGGTGCTGCTGGTGGCGCTGCGCAGCGTCTACAACGCCCGCCGTACCGCCAAGGTCAAAGAGGTGGACGTGGCCTTGCCGACGCTCCCCGCTGGCCTGGACGGCCTGCGCATCGTCCAGCTCAGCGACCTGCACATCGGCCCGACCATCAAGGCCGGCTATCTGCAACGCATCGTCGAGCGGGTCAACGGTCTGGACGCCGACCTGGTGGCCATCACCGGTGACCTGGTGGACGGCAAGGTGGCCGAACTGCGCCAGGAATTCCTGCCGCTGCAACAACTCAAGGCGCGCCTGGGCACCTATGCCATCACCGGCAATCACGAATACTATTCCGGCGCCGAAGCCTGGGTACGCACCTGGCGCGAGCAGGGCCTGACCGTGCTGCTCGACGAGCATCGGGTGCTACAGCACCAGGGCACGCCCTTCGTACTGGCCGGCATCACCGACTACTCGGCGCCGCTCTATGTGCCGAGCCACCGCAGCGACGCCGCGATCGCCTTCGCCAACGCCCCGCAAGGGCTGTTCCGCCTGCTGCTGGCCCACCAGCCGCGCTCGGCGCCCAAGGCCGCCGCCGCCGGCGCCGACCTGCAGCTCTCCGGCCACACCCACGGCGGCCAGTTCTGGCCCTGGATGCACTTCGTGCGCCTGCAGCAACCCTGGGTCGCCGGCATCCACCGCCTGGATCGGTTGACCGTCTACATCAGCCGCGGCACCGGCTACTGGGGCCCGCCGCTGCGATTCGGCGCGCCCAGCGAGATCACCCTGATCAGGTTGCGAAAAGGGTAGCGGCAGGCGAAGCGGCGGTATCCGCATCCGACACGCCAGGAATCCCGATCCAGAGCCCCTGGGCGCTTCGAGCCCTGATCGCGCAAGGCAAAAGGCAGATGGATGGCCTTTTGCCACTGCTTGTCCTCAGGGGACAGATCCTTATCCTCGTCCCTGCATTCACCCGGACGCCCCAGCGTTCAAGGACCAACTGCAACACGGATAAGGATGTATCGCCATGACGAGGACAGTGGCTTTCTTGCTGGTCCCCGAGGTGCTGATGCTGGATTTCGCCGGGCCGGTGGAGGTGTTTTCCATCGCCAATCGCTATCTGGCCGCGGCTGACCACTATCGCATCGTGACCATCGCCGCCGGGCGGCGACGGACCCTGCGTTGTTCCAATGGCATGACGATACGCACGGAGCTCACCACCCAGCAGCCGCCCGCGGCCTATGACCTGCTGCTGGTGCCCGGCGGGCCGGGCGCCTATCTGGAGCCCCATCCGGACGTCGCGGCCTGGCTGCGCCAGGTGCCCGCGCAGTGCGCGCGCTACGGGGCGGTCTGCACCGGTACCTTTCTGCTGGGCAGTGCCGGCCTGCTCGATGGCCGGCGGGTGACCACCCACTGGAATTATCGCGAGCGCCTGGCGCGGCGCTTTCCCCGTGCCCAGGTGACCGCCGATGACATCTACCTGAGCGATGGCCCGCTGCTGAGCTCGGCCGGGGTCACCGCCGGCATCGACCTGGCGCTGGCGCTGGTGGCCGAGGACCATGGCAAGGCCATCGCCCGGGAGGTGGCCAAGGTGCTGGTGGTGGTGACCCAGCGGCAGGGCAAGCAGGCCCAGTTCAGTCCGCTGTTCGACGAACCTGAGGCGGCCACCGCCATCACCCGGGTGCAGCACCACGTCGTGGCGAACATCGACCAGGCCTATTCGATCAGCCGGCTCGCCGAGCTGGCGACCATGGGCACCCGCAACTTCGCCCGGGTGTTCAAGCGCGACACCGGCATGACGCCGCTGGAGTTCGTCCTGCGCGCGCGCATCGATCACGCCCGTGGATTGCTGGAGACCTCCGAGCTGCCGCTGAAGACGGTGGCCTTTCGCAGCGGCTTCGCCAGCGACCGCTGCATGCGCGCTGCCTTCCAGAGCCATCTGGGCCTGACCCCGGCGCAGTACCGCTATCAATTCAGCTGAAATCGGCGGCTGATGGCGGTATCACGCCCATCGATGGCAGCTTCTGGCCGTAGATCGTCGTACAACCTGCCTGGGCAGCGGCCAGAATGGTCCTACCTATCGGCTAAGGAGAGGCGCAGACGCCCGCGGGCGCCGGGAAGGAGTACCCCCGGCGACCCATGGCGGCGTGGCGCGGCATGGTCATGCAAGAGCTCAAGTCCCTGGAAGACGCCAGTGCCTTCCGCTTCTGCGGCCTGGTCCTGGATGCGCGACGGCGCCTGTTGCTCGATGGCGAGCGCGTGCTGCCCCTGCGCGGGCGGGCGCTGGACATCCTGCGGGTGCTGCTGGAACACCCTGGCGAGCTGGTCGACAAGCAGACCCTGATGACGAGGGTGTGGCCCGGGAGCGTCGTCGAGGACATCAATCTGCGGGTGCACATCTCGGCCCTGCGCCGGGTGCTGCGCCGCTACAGCGCCGACGATCCCATCCTCAGCGTCCGCCAGCGCGGCTACGGCTTCGCGCCGCCGGTGGAGCGGCTGGGCGAAGGCGACCTGATACCCCTGGTCGAGACGTCACCGCCGCTGACGCACCTGGAAGGTCGCGACACCAGCCTCGTCGAACTGCGCCGGTTGCTTGCCCAGCGCCGCCTGGTGTCGGTGGTGGGCACCGGCGGTGTCGGCAAGTCGCTGCTGGTCCAGCATCTGCTGCCCGTGCTGGCGGAGGACTTTGCCGACGGGATACAGAGTCTCGATCTCGCCGCACTGGGCCACATGATGGCGCTGGTGGAGCGCCTCGCCAGCGACCTGGGCCTCGCCAGCGGCAGCGGTCTGCCGGCGCTGCAGGAAGCCCTGGCCACGCGCCGCCTGCTGCTGGTGCTGGACAATGCCGAGCGGCTGGTCGAACCGGCGGCCTGGCTGGTGGAAAATCTGCTGCAAGGCTGTCCGCAGCTCAGGGTGCTGGTCACCAGTCGCGAGGCCCTGCGGGTGGAGGGAGAGGCCGTGTTGCGCCTGGCACCGTTGCCGATCGCGAATCCACCCTCGCACCACCTGCGCGAGGCCATGCGCGAACCGGCCTTTCGCCTGTTCGTCCGACGCGCCCGGGCGCGGCTGCCGGGGCTGCGACTGCAGCCGGCCGACGTGCAACTGGTCGGCGAGATCTGTCGGCGCAGCGAGGGCGTGCCCCTGGCGCTGGAGATCCTCGCCGAGCAGGTGGCGGCCCAGGGCCTGAACGGAGTGCTGGCGCAACTCGAAGGCGGCTACTACCTCAGTGTCCAGGGGCGGCGGACCGCGGCGCAGCGGCAACGCAGTCTCGGCGCCATGCTGGACTGGAGTCTGCATAGCCTGGGCGAGTCGGAATTCGCGGTGCTGGCGACCCTGGCCGAGGCCGGCGAGCGCTTCAGTCGCAGCGAGGCCCTGGCGCTGGCGGCGCAGCGCGGGCTGGAGGAGGCGCACTTCATCCCCCTGCTGGGGCAACTGGTGGAGAAGTCGCTGATCTTGGTGGAAGGCAGCGGGGCGACGCTAGGCTACCGCCTGCTGGCCATGCTGCGGCTGCATCTGCGGCAGTTCCGCCAGCAACCGCCGCTCCAGGGCCTGCTGCTGCCAGGCCAGCGGCGGGACCCCGATGGCGCGGGTGAATACCCGGCTCAGATGCGCCTGATCGAAGAAGCCGCATTCCAGGGCGATCGCCGCCAGGGGCAATTCGCGCTCGGCGAGTAATTGCTGGGCGCGGTGGATGCGCTGCTGCCGCAACCATTCCAGTGGAGCGAGCCCGGCACTGAGCTTGAACTGGCGGGTGAAGTGACTGCGCGACAGGCCGCAGACGGAGGCGACCTGACTGACGCTGATACCGCGCTCCAGATGCTGCAGCAGGACCTCCTTGGCCAGCCGTTCCTGCCAGGCGGCCAAACCGATCAGTCGGGTGCTGGATAGAGCCAGGGTGCTATCGACGGTCATGGACATGGCGCTCTCCCTATCAAACCAGCCGCGTCGCGCGACCGTCTGGATGAGAATGATTCCCTGCAGTTGTCTGACGTGCGAGTTGCCTATCGTTAATTAGCGTTAAGGCGGCAACGCTCTAGGCGCAATACTGTCGCGCCGGAGCTGGCCGAGGGTGCCGCCGGGCCAGCAGGTGCCAGCCCAGCAGGGCGAGGCCGAGCAGTCCGGCGAGCAGCAGGGGCGCCGGACCATAGGCCTGGAGTCTGTCGATCAGGGCCAGGATGTGTTCTTCGAACAGCTTTCCCAGGGCCAGGCCGGAGCCGATCCACAGGGTGGCGCCGCCCAGGTCGTAGGCCAGGAAGCGCCGCAGGGGCATGGCGCTGGCACCGGCGCTGAGGGTGGCGAGGGCCGCGGCGCCGGGGACGAACTTGGCCACCAGCAGCAGGCCGGGCAGGCGGGTAGCCGCCGGGACGTGGCCAGGCAGGTGGCGCAACAGCCAGGCGCCATGTCGCCGGCCGGCCCAGTACCAGAGCAGATCGGCCACGCCGGTGACCGCCACGGTAGCCAGCAGCGCCAGGAGCAATTCGGCTTCATCGGCCGCGGCGCCCATCACCACCAGCGACGGATAGGCCGGTACCGGCAGGCCCAGCTGTTCGCCAAAGACGTTCAGCGTCAGCCAGAGGGTGGCGTTACCGGCCACCAGGGAGGTCAGGGCTTGGGTGCTCATGGCGCGTTCTCGGCAAGGGGAGGCCGTTGGAGCGGCCTCCTAGCGCAAACAGGGCCTACGATTTCGCGAGCAAATCGTAGTCAGGGCATTTGCGGCAGTTCGTTGGGCCGCAGATCAAACACCAGCACCTCGGCGTCGGTGCCGTGGGCCAGCTGCAGTTCGCGCTCGCCGCGCAGCCTGGCGCCGTCACCGGCCTGCAGCAGGACGCCGTTCAGTTCCAGGCTGCCGCGGGCGACGTGCACATAGGCATGGCGCTCGGGGGCCAGTTGCAGAGTGGCACCTTCGCTGCCGTCGAACAGACCGGCGTAGACCCGGGCGTCCTGGCGCACTTCCAGCGAACCCTCGGCGCCGTCCGGCGAGATGATCAGGGCCAGGCGGCCACGCTTGGCCGCGGCGCTGAAGTGCTGCTGCTGGTAGCGCGGTTCGGCGCGGCGCACGTTGGGCACGATCCAGATCTGCAGGAAGTGCACGCTCTCGCGCTCCGAGTGGTTGTACTCGCTGTGACTGACGCCGCTGCCGGCGCTCATCAGCTGGACGTCACCGGGGCGGATCACCGAGCCGGTGCCCAGGCTGTCCTGGTGCTCCAGGGCGCCTTCGAGCACATAGGAGAAGATCTCCATGTCGCGGTGCGGATGCTCGCCGAAGCCCTGGCCTCCGGTCACGGTGTCGTCGTTGATCACCAGCAGGTCGGAGAAGCCCTGCTCCGCCGGATTGCGATAGCTGGCGAAGGAAAAGGTGTGGAAGGACTTGAGCCAGCCGTGGTTGGCGGCGCCGCGATCGGAAGCTTTACGAATGGCCAGCATGATGAGGCTCCTTGTCTGAGTGGGGCGCGGTCTGTTCCGACGCCATGGAAGTCATCCTACTGTGGCGCCTGGGTTTGATTAACGAGCTGGAAGGAGAATGGTCGTCCTGTTTTGGTTGACGATACCCCTGGCTGGCGTCACCTGCTGCTCCGCGCTCATTGAACCTGGCGCGGACGGGCCGGCCAGAGCCGGACGGTCAGCGCCAGCAGCGCGGTCGCCAGCGCCAGACCGGCGACGCCGCTCCAGCCCAGCCGCGCCAGCAGCAGGCTGCCCAGGGCCGCGCCGCTGGCCATGCCGATGAACATGCCGGTGAAGAGCACCGCGTTGAGCCGGCTGCGCGCCTCGGGTTCCAGGCCGTAGACCTGGGCCTGGTGGGCGATCAGGGTGGCCTGGACGCCCAGGTCGAAGATCACCGTCGCCAGCGCCAGCAGTACCAGACCGGCCACGCCCGGCAACCAGGGCAGCAGGAGCAGGCTGGCGAAGGCCAGGGCCGCCAGGCCGATGCCCAGCCGCGTCACCCATTCCGAGCCATGGCGATCCGCCAGGCGGCCGGCCCAGGGCGCGGCCAGGGCACCGGCGGCACCGGCCAGGCCGAAGGCGCCGGCGGCGGCGCTGCCCAGCTGGAAGGGCCCGGCGTGCAGATAGAGGGCGAGGGTCGACCAGAAGGCACTGAAGCCCACCGACAGCAGGCCTTGCGCCAGGGTCGCCCGGCGCAGCGCGGCATGCCGGCGCCAGAGCGCGCCCAGGGAGCCGAGCAGGGCCGGATAGCTGAGTCGGGTGGTGGCGGCGAAGGCGGGCAGGCCGCGCCACACCGCCACGCCGATGGCGGCGATGCTCAGGGCGGCGAGCAGATAGACCGCCCGCCAGCCAAACCACTCGCCCACCAGGCCGCTGACCACCCGGGACAGCAGGATGCCCAGCAGCAGGCCGGTCATCACCGTGCCGACGATGCGCCCGCGCGCGGCCGGCGGCGCCAGGGTCGCGGCGGCAGGGACCAGGTCCTGGGCCACGGTGGCGGCCAGCCCGGTCACCAGGCTGGCCAGCAGCAGCCCGTGCAGCCCCGGCGCCAGGCTGGCGCCCAGCAGCGCCAGCAGCAGCACGGCCAGCTTGGCCAGGATGATGCGGCGGCGGTCGAAGCGATCACCCAGGGGCGCCAGCAGCAGCAGCCCCAGGGCATAGCCGAGCTGGGTAAGGGTAGGGATCAGTCCCACGTCGGCGGCAGGTGCTGGCAGTGCGCCCGCGAGAATGCCGAGCAGCGGCTGGCTGTAATAGAGGTTGGCCACGCTCAGGCCGGCGCCGGTGGCCAGCAGGCCGAGCAGGGCAGGGGACAGGCTGGCAACTTGAGGTGAGGTGTGGCTATGCGGGAGTGGAATGTCGGTCATGGCGGTTCATCCGGTGGGAAGACGATGAACGCATTCTTCACCAGAGCCATCGCCACCTGTAGCCGAACGCCGGGTACAGGGGGTATACGTAGACCGTATGAACACCACCTTTACCCATGATCGTCTCGATCTGCTGGAAACCTTCGTGCGCATCGTCGAGGCCGGGAGCCTGTCGGCGGCTGCACGCCAGCTCGGTACCACGCAGCCCACCGTCAGTCGGCGCCTGCAGGCGCTGGAGGCCGCGCTGCAGGTGCGCCTGGTGCAGCGCTCGACCCACGCCCTGCGCCTGACCGAGGACGGCCAGCGCTGCTATCGCCAGGCCCAGCAACTGCTCGGCGATTGGCAGGCCTTCGCCGCCGCCCTGCACGGCGCCCATGCCGAGCCCGAGGGACGGCTGCGGGTGGTGATGCCCCATGCCTTCGGCCAGGAGCAGTTGCTCGATCCGCTGGAGACCTATCTGCGGCGCTATCCGGGGATGCAGGTGGACTGGGTGCTCAGCGACCGGGCACCGAATTTCGTCGCCGATGGCGTCGACTGTGCCATCCGGGTGGGGGTGGTGGAGGATCCGGACACCGTGGCGGTGCGCCTGGGCGACGTCCAGCGCATCCTGGTGGCGGCGCCGGAGCTGGCGAGCGCCCTGCAGACACCCGAGGAGCTGACGGCGCTGCCCTGGATCGCCATGACCCAGTTCTACCAGACCGAACTGCGCCTGCAGCTGGGCGCCACTGGCGAAAGCCGGCTGGTCCCCTTGCGGCCACGGCTGGCCACCGAGAGCCTCTTTGTCGCCCGGCATGCCGCGGTGCGCGGCCTGGGTTGCGCGGCGCTGTCGCACTGGATGGTGCGCGAGGACGTCGCTGCGGGTCGCCTGGTGCACCTGCTCCCCGAGTGGCAGGCGGCGCCCCTGCCGCTCTATCTCATCTATCCCTATGCCCGCGTCTACCCGGCGCGGCTGCGCCTGTTTCTCGAACTGGTGCGCGAGGCCTGCGCCAGGATGCTGGATGTGACAGCGCCCGCCTGAGCTCAAGGATCGGGCGGGCGCATCGAGCGAGGGCGATCAGGCAAGGCGGGCCGACCGCGCCGGCCGGCGGCCATCCAGGCTCAGGGCCCCGGCGCCGAAGGCGGCCACCTGCAGCAGGCCACCGGCGATGGCGACATTCTTGAGGAAGTGGATCAGCTGGTTCTGGTCGGCGAAGTTGTGGTGGAACACCAGGGCAGTCACCAGGGTGAAGGCGGCCATGGCCAGCGCCACCGGCCGGGTGCGATAGCCGATCAGCAGCAGGCTGGCGAGTCCCAGCTCCACCGCCAGGGCGCCGAGGTAGGCAAGGTCCGGGAAGGGCAGGCCCATGGCGGCGATGTAGCCCTTGGTGGCCGCCGGAGCGAGCAGTTTGCCCACGCCGCTGAACAGGAAGAGGCTGGCGAGCAGCAGGCGGCCGGTGGTGGCGGTGAGGGCTTGGGTGTTCATCGTCGACTGTCCTTGGTGAGGTCCGGCATCCGGTGTGGATGCGATGGGGCCAGGTTACTGTCCACCCTAAATTCGATTAAGTAGCCGTTCCGCGTTTCATAGTCTCTCAAGAGTTGACTATTTCCAACGTACTGATCCGTACTGTGACCTGAATCCTTTCACCTGCACGCCACAGCACAGACGTACAAAAACCAGCACAGACGTCCAAGGCCGCCCAGCGTCGTCCGGGTGAAAGTCCGCTCCATCGACGGCGCGGGGTCTTCTCGCAGCCGATTCTTTCCGCGGGAGGCTGGGCCATGGAACGCTTGCGACTGGATCTGGGACTCTTGTTCCTGCGCCTGGGTGGCGCCGGACTGCTCCTGGCGGTGCACGGCCTGCCCAAGGCGCTGCATTTCCGCCAGCAACTCGGGCTGATCGAGGACCCGTTGCACCTGGGTGCCTGGCCGACCCTGGGTTTCGCGGTCTTCGCCGAGGTCGTCTGCCCGCTGTTGATCGCCCTGGGCTGGGCGACGCGCCTGGCCTGCCTGCCGATCCTCGGCGTGCTGCTGATCGCGCTGCTGGTGGTGCATCCGCAGTGGTCCCTGGAAGAAGGCCAGTTCGGCTGGCTGCTGCTGGTGCTGTTCGGCACCCTGGCGCTCACCGGGCCGGGTCGCTATTCGCTGGAGGCGCGGCTGGCCAGGCGTCAAGCCACCCAGGGTGGTTTCGCGAGGGCGCTGTCATGAGTGCCGCACTCGGGCAGGACCTGCAGCAGGCCCACAGCCGCATCGTCACCCTGGTGATCCGCCACCAGCCCCTGGCCGACCAGCAGGACGCCTACCAGCGCTGGCTGCAGCGCGCCGTCACCGCCGCCCGCGCGGCCTGCGGCCACCTGGGCGTGGATGTCATCCCGCCAGCCGAGGCAGGCGCCGCCTTCACCACCCTGGTGCGCTTCGCCGACGTCGACCAGCTCCAGGCCTGGCTGGCCTCGCCCGAACGCCAGGCGCTGATCGCCGAGGTGGCGCCGCTGCTGCGCGAGGCCGATGCGCCCGAGGTGCATGCCGACGCCGAATTCTGGTTCAACCCGCCGCGCCCCGGCGTGCGCCCGCCGCCGGCCTGGAAGCAGGCGGTGCTGACCTACCTGGTCATCGCGCCCCTGACGATGCTGATCCCACCACTGTGGCAGCCGCTGTTCGCGCGCTATCCGCTGCTGGCCGGCACTGTGCCGAGCAACCTGCTGATCACCCTGTGCATCGTGCCGCTGGTGGTATTCCTGATCATGCCGAGGGTGAGCCGCCTGTGCGCGCCCTGGCTCAACGCCCGCTCGGGCGCCTTTTCCACTCCTTCCACCCACAGAGGCGAGCAACCATGAGCACCTTCACCACCCGCGACGGCGTCGAGATCTATTTCAAGGACTGGGGCAGCGGCAAGCCCGTGCTGTTCAGCCACGGTTGGCCGTTGGACGCCGACATGTGGGACTACCAGATGCACCATCTGGCCAGCCACGGCTATCGCGCCATCGCCTTCGACCGCCGCGGCTTCGGGCGCTCCGGCCAGCCGTGGAATGGCTACGACTACGACACCTTCGCCGACGACATCGGCGAGCTGATCGAGCACCTGGACCTGCGCGACGTCACCCTGGTGGGCTTCTCCATGGGCGGGGGCGACGTCAGCCGCTACCTGGCGCGCCATGGCTCGGCGCGGGTCGCCAAGCTGGCGCTGCTCGGCGCCGTCACCCCGCTGTTCGGGCGGAAGCCGGACTTCCCCCAGGGCGTCGACCAGGGCGTCTTCGACGGTATCCGCGGTGGTCTGCTGAAGGACCGCGCCCAGTTCCTCGCCGACTTCGCCCCGGTGTTCTATGGCACCAACCAGGGCCAGACGGTCTCCGCGGGCGTCTTCACCCAGACCCTCAACATCGCCCTGCTGGCTTCGCTGAAAGGCACCCTGGATTGCGTCACCGCCTTCTCCGAGACCGACTTCCGGCCGGACATGGCCAAGATCGGCGTGCCGACCCTGGTGATCCACGGCGACGCCGACCAGGTGGTGCCCTTCGCGACCACCGGTAAGCTGGCCGCCGAGCTGATCCGTGGCGCCGAGCTCAAGGTGTACGCCGGCGCCCCCCACGGCTTCGCTGTGACTCACGCCGAGCAGTTGAACCGCGACCTGCTGGCCTTCGTCGCTCGCTGAGCCTTCCCGGGCGCCCTGCGCCCGGACTTCTGATCCTGGTCCCGGAGGCCACATGCAACACGCCGATCTGATTCTCCACAACGGCAAGCTCCACACCGTCGATCCCGAGCGCCCCGAGGCGACCGCGGTCGCCATCAGGGACGGCGTCTTTCTTGCCGTGGGCAGCGACAGCGACGTCATGGCCCATCGCGGCCCGGGCACCCAGGTGGTCGACCTGCGCGGGCGCCGCGCCATCCCCGGCCTCAACGACTCCCACCTGCACCTGATCCGCGGCGGCCTCAACTACAACCTGGAACTGCGCTGGGAGGGCGTGCCCTCGCTGGCCGATGCCCTGCGCATGCTCAAGGACCAGGCCGAGCGCACCCCGGCGCCCCAGTGGGTGCGGGTGGTGGGCGGCTGGAACGAATTCCAGTTCGCCGAGCGCCGGCTGCCGACCCTGGAGGAGCTCAACCAGGCCGCGCCGGACACCCCGGTGTTCATCCTCCACCTCTACGACCGGGCACTGCTCAACCGCGCCGCCCTGCGTGTCGTGGGCTACACCAAGGACACGCCCAATCCGCCAGGTGGCGAGATCCAGCGCGATGCCCGCGGCGAGCCCACCGGCATGCTCATCGCCCGGCCCAATGCCATGATCCTCTACGCCACCCTGGCCAAGGGGCCCAAGCTGCCGCTGGAATACCAGGTCAACTCCACCCGCCAGTTCATGCGCGAGCTCAATCGCCTGGGCCTGACCAGCGCCATCGACGCCGGCGGCGGCTTCCAGAACTACCCGGACGACTACCAGGTGATCCAGGAACTGGCCGATGCCGACCAGCTCACCGTGCGCATCGCCTACAACCTCTTCACCCAGCGGCCCAAGGAAGAGCTGACCGACTTCAGGAGCTGGACCAGCAGCGTCACCCTGCACCAGGGCACCGACTTCCTCCGCCACAACGGCGCCGGCGAGATGCTGGCCTTCTCCGCGGCCGACTTCGAGGACTTCCTCGAACCGCGCCCGGACCTGCCGCCCACCATGGAGGCCGATCTGGAACCGGTGGTGCGTCACTTGGTGGAGCAGCGCTGGCCGTTCCGCCTGCACGCCACCTACGACGAATCCATCTCGCGCATGCTCGACGTCTTCGAGCGGGTCAACCGCGACGTGCCCTTCAACGGGCTGCCCTGGTTCTTCGACCACGCCGAGACCATCAGTCCGCGCAACATCGAGCGGGTCAAGGCCCTCGGCGGCGGCATCGCCATCCAGGACCGCATGGCCTTCCAGGGCGAATACTTCGTCGACCGCTATGGTGCCCAGGCCGCCGAGCAGACCCCGCCGATCCAGCGGATGCTCGCCGAAGGCGTACCGGTAGGGGCGGGGACCGATGCCACCCGCGTCTCCAGCTACAACCCCTGGACCTCGCTGTACTGGCTGGTCAGCGGCCGTACCGTCGGCGGCCTGGCGCTCTACCAGGAAGGCCTGCCACGGGCCACCGCCCTGCAGCTGTTCACCCAGGGCAGCGCCTGGTTCTCCTCGGAACAGGGCAAGAAGGGCCAGCTGCGGGTAGGCCAGCTGGCCGATGTGGCGGTGCTCTCGGCGGACTTCTTCACGGTCGAGGAAGAGGCCATCAAGCATCTGGATTCGGTGCTGACCGTGGTCGGTGGCCGTATCGTCCATGGCGCCGAGGAATTCGATCGCCTGGGTCCGCCGCCCCTGCCCGTCACCCCGGACTGGTCGCCGGTGGTCAAGGTGCCCGGCCACTGGAAGCCCGGCGCGCCCCTGCAGGCCGCCGTGCACCAGTGCGCCGGCGCCTGTTCCGTGCATGGCCACGGCCATGAGCGGGCGCGCCAGAGCCGGGTGCCGGTCAGCGACTTCAGTGGCTTCTGGGGCGCCTTCGGCTGCTCCTGCTTCAGCTTCTGAGGAGCGTCCGCCATGACCGCCGCCGCCCTGACTTCCACCACCGCCTCGCCCTGGCAGCCCCTGCGTCAGCGCACCTTCCGCTGGCTGTGGCTGGCCAGCATCGCCTCCAACATCGGTACCTGGATGCACGAGGTGGGCGCCGGCTGGCTGATGACCTCGCTGTCGGCCAGTCCTCTGGCGGTGGCCCTGGTCCAGGTGGCGGGGGCGTTGCCGATGTTCCTGCTGGCACTGCCGGCCGGCGCCCTGGCCGACATCGTCGACCGCCGGCGCTACCTGCTCGGCGTGCAGCTGTGGATGGCCGCGGTGGCCCTGGCTCTGGCCGGGCTGACCCTGGCCGGCTGGATGACCGTGCCGCTGCTGCTGGGCCTGACCCTGGCCATGGGCGTGGGCACGGCGCTGATGCTGCCGGCCTGGTCGGCGCTGACCCCCGAGCTGGTCGATAAAAGCGAGTTGCCCGCGGCCATCGCCCTGTCCAGCCTGGGCATGAACGTGGCCCGTGCCCTCGGCCCGGCGCTCGCCGGGGTGCTGGTCAGCCTGGCCGGTCCCTGGCTGACCTTCGCCCTCAATGCCGTTTCCTTCCTTGCCGTGATCGTCGCGCTCCTGACCTGGCGACGCCAACCTGCAGCCGCCGTGCTGCCCGCGGAGCGCCTGCTGGGCGCCGTCCGGGTCGGCCTCCGCTATGCCCGCAGCTCGCTCCAGCTGCAGGTGGTGCTGGCCCGGACCGCCGCGTTTTTCCTCGGCGCCAGCGCCGGCATGGCCCTGTTGCCACTGCTGGTGCGCCAGGCCCTGCAGGGTACCGCCCTGGATTTCGGCATCCTGCTCGGGTGCGTCGGCCTGGGTGCCATCGGCGGCGCCATGCTCCTGCCGCGGCTGCGCGAACGGCTGTCCAGCGACCTGCTGGTGGCGGGTGCCAGTGCGCTCTATGCCGGCGTGCTGCTCGGCCTTGCCTGGATTCGCGACTTCGCCTGGCTGCTGCCGGTCATGCTGGTCAGCGGCCTGGCCTGGATCGCCGTGCTCTCCAGTCTGCAGGTGGCGGCCCAGACCGCCGTGCCCACCTGGGTGCGCGCCCGTGCCCTGGCCGTCTACATCCTGGTGTTCTTTGGCACCAGCGCCCTGGGCGGCTTGCTCTGGGGCGCCCTGGCCAGTCACTTCTCCCTGAGTCTTGCCCTGAGCGCGGCGGCCGGGGTGCTGCTGGCCGGCATCGGGGTGACCTGGCGCCTGCGTCTGCCGGTCACCCCGGCCGCCGATATCGCCCCTTCGCTGCACTGGCCGGCGCCGATCCTCGACGACTCCCTGGATCGCGAGCGCGGCGCGGTGATGGTCACCCTGGAGTACGACATCGCCCCCGAGCATGGTCCGGCCTTTCGCCAGGCCATGCAGGCGGTGGGCGCCATGCGCCGGCGCAACGGCGCCTTCTCCTGGGCGCTGCTGCAGGACAGCGCCGAGCCGCGCCGCTGGCAGGAATTCTTCTGCGACGAATCCTGGCTGGAACACCTGCGCCACCACCACCGCGTCACCCAGGGCGAACAGCGCCTGGAAGCGGCGGCGCGCCAGTACCAGACCCCCGGCGTACCCGTCGCCATTCGCCATCTCCTGGGCGGCGCCTGATGCCGCCCTTCACCCGCAACCCCCAAACCACTCCCTGAGGACTCCACCATGAGCAAGCCCTACAACCGTCTCGACAAGAACGATGCCGTCGTCCTGCTGATCGACCACCAGGCCGGTCTGATCTCGCTGGTCCAGGATTTCACCCCCAGCGACTTCAAGAACAACGTCCTGGCCCTGGCCAACAGCGCCAAGTTCTTCGGCCTGCCCACCATCCTCACCACCAGCTTCGAGCAGGGCCCCAACGGCCCGCTGGTGCCCGAGCTGGTCGAGCTGTTCCCCGAGGCGCCGTACATCGCCCGCCCCGGCCAGATCAACGCCTGGGACAACGAAGACTTCGTCGCCGCCATCAAGGCCACCGGCCGCAAGCAGCTGATCATCGCCGGCGTGGTGACCGACGTCTGCGTGACCTTCCCGGCCCTGGCGGCCATCGCCGAAGGCTTCGACGTCTTCGTGGTGACCGATGCCTCCGGCACCTTCGACAAGACCGTGCAACAGGCCGCCTGGGCACGCATGAGCGCCGCCGGCGTGCAACTGATGAACTGGTTCAGCGTGGCCTGCGAGCTGCACCGCGACTGGCGCAACGACATCGAGGGCCTGGGTGCCCTGCTGTCCAACCACATCCCCAACTACCGCAACCTGATGACGAGCTACGCCAAGCTGGCCGCCAAGTAAGAGCCTATCCAAAGTCTGCTGCGCGTCGGCCAAACGGCGTTGAAGAGGCCTTCGGAATGCTCATTTACTATTTGTAAACTCCGCTTCCTCAGGCCTCTTCGCCTTGTTTGGCTCTAGCTCGCGAGACTTTGAACAGACTCTAAGGTAACGACAGTCAGGCGCCCCTCCCGGCGCCTGACCTTCGCGGAGGGATGCCGTGAACCGCAACGACCTGCGCCGCATCGACCTGCACCTGCTGGTGGTGTTCGAAAGCCTGATGCACGAGCGCAATCTCACCCGCACCGCGGAAAAGCTCTTTCTCGGCCAGCCGGCCATCAGTGCCGCCCTGGTGCGCCTGCGGCAATTCTTCGACGACCCCCTGCTGGTACGCAGTGGGCGGGCGATGGAGCCCACGCCGCGGGCCCTGGCCATTCTCGAACGGCTGCGCCCGGCGCTGGACGGCCTGTCCAATGCCTTGAGCGAGGTCGACGACTTCGACCCCGGCGCCAGTCGCGCGGTGTTTCGCCTGGGCATGTCCGACGACGTCGAGTGCGGCCTGCTGCCGCCGCTGCTGGCCCATCTGCGCGAGGTGGCGCCGCACTGTGTGCTGGTGGTGCGCAACGCCAACTTCCTGCTGCTGCCCGGCCTGCTGGCCAGTGGCGAGGTTTCCCTGGGCATCAGCTACACCACCCAGCTGCCGGCCAACGCCAGGTGCCGTACCCTGAGGCACATCCGCGCCCTGGTGGTGCGCGCCGACCGCGATCCCGCGCCCCTGACCCTGGATGACTATTGCGCGCGGCCCCATGTGCTGGTGTCGATGTCCGGCGATCTCTGCGGCAACATCGACGACGACCTGGCGCGCCTCGGCCGCAGTCGCAAGGTGGCCCTGGGCGTACCCCACTTCAACGGTCTCGGCGCCCTGCTGGCCGGCAGCGAATTGCTCGCCACGGTGCCCGACTACGCCGCCCGGGCGCTGGCTGCGGGCGGCGGCCTGCGCATCGAGGAACCACCGTTTCCCATCGTCCCGGCCAAACTGTCGCTGGTCTGGCGCGCGGCCCAGGACCAGGATCCGGGCGAGCGCTGGCTGCGCGGCGAGATCATCAGATTCATGGGCGAACCGGCTGCGTGAGCCCAGCCGGCTGCTCGGCCACCGCTCCGGAAATCTGCATGCCACGGGTCTCCTTGCCGAAGGCCACGAAGAGGATGATCAGCAGCGCCACGGTGCCTGCCACCAGCGCCATGGCCAAGCCATAGTTGCCGCCGTGGGCCGCTGCGATATGCGCCTGCAGGGTAGCGTTGACCGAGGCCAGCAGGTTGCCCATCTGGTAGACGAAGCCCGGCAGCACGGCGCGCACATTGCCCGGCACCAGTTCGTTGAGATAGGTGGGCACCACGCCCCAGGCGCCCTGCACCATGAATTGCATCAGGAAGGCGCCGATGCCCAGCGTCCAGGAGCCGCTGGAGAAGGCCCACAGGGGCAGGACCGGCAACGACAGCAGTGCGGCCAGCATGATCGCCTTCTTGCGGCCGATGCGTTCCGACAGCGAACCGAAGAGCACGCCGCCGAGCATCGCCGCGATGTTGTAGCCGATGGCGATCAGACTCACGGTATGGGCATCGAACTGGTGCTGCACCTTGAGGAAGGTGGGATAGAGGTCCTGGGTGCCGTGGCTGAAGAAATTGAAGCAGGCCATCAGCAGCACCATGTACAGGCAGATCTTCCAGTGCTGGCGCAGGATTGGCAGCAGGGCAGTACTCTCCTTGCGCTCGCGCGCGGCCAGCCACACCGGCGACTCCGGCACCTTGAAGTAGATGAAGGGCAGCAGCAGGACCGGCAGGGCGCCGATCAGGAACATGCCGCGCCAACCCACCGTGGTGAAGAACAAGCCGAAGACGATGGAGGCGAGCAGGTAGCCGCAGGGATAGCCGGCCTGGAAGATCCCCGACATCAGCCCGCGCGCGCGATCGGGGATGGTTTCCATCGCCAGCGACGAAGCCACGCCCCAGACCCCGCCCATGGCCACGCCGTAGAGAAGACGGAAAGCCATGAACGCCATGAAGGTCGGCGACCAGGCGGACAGCAGCTCGAACACCGAGAACAGCACGATGTTGAGCATCAAAATCGGCCGGCGCCCATGCCGCTCGGCCAGGCGCCCGAAGATCAGGGCGCCTATCGGACGCACCGCCAGGGTCAGCATGATCGACAGGGAGACATCGGTCACCGAGTTGTGGAAATACGTCGCCAGGTTGCTGAGGACGAAGACCAGGATGAAGAAGTCGAATGCATCCATCGTCCAGCTGGCAAAGGTGGCGAAGGCCACGTTGCGCTGTGTAGAAGTCCAGGTAGACATGGCCAATCTCCTTGCTCGAAGGGCTGTCGACGCCCTGGCGGCTCGCGGGGTCAGTGGGGAGGCAGCCTTGGTTGTAGTGGTTGTCTCGCTAGCCTCTCCCCGGAGCGCTTACGAGAACCTTAAGGTGAGCATCACAAAAGTCCGCGCCTGACCGGAGACGTCCGGGGGCACCATCAGCCGCGTCGATAAGCGCTATCCGCCGGTACGATTTATGGACGAGGGCGTTGGCTTCTTACGATGGCTCCATATTGTTTGGAGCCACTCCCATGTCCCTCGCCGCCCTTCGCAATACCCTCCGCCTGCTGGCCTGCGCCGGCTCGCTCGCCCTGCTGGCCGGCTGTGCCAGCTCTCACACCGCCTACCTGCAGGATGGCCGCACCGCCTACCTGGTGCAGTGCAACGGGGTATTCGGCAGCTGGTCCGGCTGCGCGGGCGAAGCTGCCGAGCGTTGTGCCACCGGCAGCTACCGGGTGCTGGCCCGCAACCACCTCGACGGCGCCAGCGAGGCGGAAGCCGAGGCCAGCATTGCTGGCCAGTCCTATCCGGTGCGCAATCTGCTGGTGCAGTGCCAGGGCGAGCAGTTGGCCTGGCGGGTGGGCACCTTCGTCCGCCGGCTGCCGGTTAGCGAGGGTTGAGGGCAGGTCGGCAGGCTGTCGAGCGTTTCACGGCCGCTGAACACCAGCTCGGTTCTCCTCTCCCTCTATGAGAGGGTTGGGGTGAAGGCGCGCCCCGCACACTGAAGTCACTCCCGGAAAAGGCTGCGCCGTTTTCCAGGCTACGGCTCCGATAGAGCTGAACGCCTGCTCGAATAACCCCCTCTCCCTCCGGGAGAGGGTCGGGGTGAGGGCACGCCCTGCACACTGAAGTCACTCCCGGAAAAGGCTGCGCCGTTTTCCAGGCTACGGCTCCGATAGAGCTGAATGCCTGCTCGAACAACCCCCTCTCCCTCCGGGAGAGGGTCGGGGTGAGGGCACGCCCCGCACACAGCGACGTCACCCCTGGAAAAGGCTCAGGCCATGGCTGCGATAGACCGTAGGTTGGGTTGAGACGGCTCCATCGTCGAAGCCCAACAGGGAGGTTCAGTCTTGAGCCATGTTGGGCTTCGCTGTGCTCAGCCCAACCTACGCAGGCTCCTAGGCGCGATCGCATCGGCTGGCCACCAGGATCGCGGACCAGGAAGCGCCTCGTGCCCCAGGGGGCCGTCACCGGACCATACTCCGGCACGTAGCCCGCGCATCACCTCAACGGCTGCACGGCCCGCTGGTAAGTGGGGCTAATCCACCAGGGCCTCTTCCAGGACCTTGAGAAATTCCCGCGTCGCCGGCGTCGGCAGCGGCGACCAGATGGCATGGACGTTGCGCTGCGGGGCATCGCTGACCGGCACCCGGGCCAGGCCGGCAAAGGTGCTGGCGATACTCTGGGGCACCAGGCCGATGGCCAGACCGCGGCGGACGAAGCGTTCCAGCAGCTGCATGTTGCCCGTCTCGAAACCCACCCGATGGGGCAGGCCCAGGGCGGCGAAGGCCTCGTCGGTCTGCCGCCGGGCGCCGCTGCCGGCGGGCAGGTCCACCAGCGGCAGATCCACCAGCTCGTGCAGCGACAGCCTTTCCCGCCCCGCCAGGGCGTGCGCAGCGGGCAGCACCGCCACCAGCTCCTCGCTGAGCAGCAGGCGGCTGGCCACCGCCTCCAGGGCCACCTGGCGCGACAGGCCGATCAGGGCGAAATCCAGTTGTCGCTCGCGCACCGCCGCCAGCAGCGTCTCGCTCTTGTCCTGGCGCAGCCGGATGTCCACCTGGGGATGGCGGGCATGGAAGGTGGCCAGCAACTCGACGATATCCAGGCGTGGCACCGAGGAGATCAGGCCCAGTGTCAGGGTGCCGCGAATGGCGCCGACCGCGGCGGCCACGTCCTGCTGCAGCCTTTCCACCGCCGCCAGCGCCTGCCGCGCCTGGACCAGTAGCGCTTCGCCGGCGGGGGTGAGGCGCACCTGCCGCGGCAGGCGTTCGAACAGGGTGGCGCCCAGTTCGGCTTCCAGGCGGGCGATCTGGTGACTGAGCGCCGACTGCACCACATGGCAACGCTCGGCGGCGCGGGTGAAGTGGCGCTCCTCCGCCAGGGCGACGGCGAATTCCAGTTGCTTGAGATTCATGGCGCTATCTTGAAATGAGATCGAAACCATCTTAACGATTCATTTAACCGATGGCTGCCGTTGTCCGATACTGACCAGCCTTTCCCATGCCGGACCTTGCGGATGTCGACTCCCACGCCTCCTCTCAGCCGCTGGCTGACCTTGCTCATGGCCGTCGCCACCGGTATCGCGGTGGCCAGCAACTACTACAACCAGCCGTTGCTGCACACCATCGCCCAGCGCTTTGACCTCAGCTACACCCAGGCCGGCAGCATCGTCACCACCGCCCAGCTCAGCTACGCCGCCGGGCTCCTGCTGCTGGTGCCCCTGGGCGATCTGC
The DNA here is from genome assembly GCF_028640825.1 of Pseudomonas sp. LA5. NCBI lineage: Bacteria > Pseudomonadati > Pseudomonadota > Gammaproteobacteria > Pseudomonadales > Pseudomonadaceae > Pseudomonas > Pseudomonas sp. LA5. The sequence continues at coordinate 111,856 of NZ_JAQYZY010000033.1, read as the reverse complement.
TGGAGCGCCGCCGGCTGATCGTCACCATGAGTGTGATCGCCGCCGCCGGCCTGGCCCTGAGCGCCACCGCCACCAGTCTGACCTGGCTGCTAGTGGGCACCGCCATGACCGGACTCTTCTCGGTGGTGGCCCAGGTGCTGGTGCCCTTCGCCGCGACCCTGGCCGCGCCGGAGCAGCGGGGTAGGGCGGTGGGCACGGTGATGAGCGGCCTCATCCTCGGCATCCTGCTGGCCCGCACCGTGGCCGGGGCGCTCTCGTCCCTGGGCGACTGGCGCACCGTCTATGCCGTGGCGGCCGGTCTGATGCTGGCGACCGCCCTGGCCCTGCGCCTGGCGCTGCCGCGCTATCAGCAGTCGGCGGGCCTGAGCTATCCACGGCTGCTGGGTTCGGTGTTCGTGCTCTTGCGCGACGAACCCATGCATCGTCTGCGCACCCTGCTGGGCTGTCTGGGCTTCGCCGTCTTCGCGGTGTTCTGGACGCCCCTGGCCTTTCTGCTCGCCGCCGAACCCTATGGCTTCAGCGACGGTACCATCGGCCTGTTCGGTCTCGCCGGCGCGGTGGGCGCCCTGGCCGCCAACCTGGCCGGGCGCATGGCCGACCAGGGCAAGGGTGGTCTCGCCACCAGCATCGGGCTGGCTTCCCTGACCCTGGCCTGGCTGCCCCTGGCCTTCGCCCAGCAGTCGCTGGCGGCGCTGCTGGTCGGCATCCTGGTGCTGGATCTCGCCGCGCAGCTCAGCCACGTCAGCAACCAGAACGTGGTCTATCGCCTGCGCCCGGAAGCCCGTAGTCGCCTCAACGCCGGCTACATGACCGGCTACTTCCTCGGCGGCTCCCTGGGTTCGCTGCTGTCGGCGCGGCTGTACGAGCACTTTGGCTGGACCGGCGTCAGCCTGGCCGGCTGCCTGCTGGCCGCCACGGCGCTGGCCGTCTGGTACCTGTTCCTGCTGCGCCAGCGTCAGGCGCGGGCCTGAGCGCCATCATCAGCGCGGTCGATGATCGCTATCCCGCGGGACGATTTCTAGGCGCGGGGTGGGCTGGCGACAATGAGTCCACACCCACCCGACACAGGTACTCGCCATGAAAGCTCTCACCGCTCTGTTCGCCGCCACTCTGCTCACCACCGCCATCGCCCAATCCGCCCAGGCCGAGGAAAGCGCCCTGCGCCCCCTGGGTTCGCTGATCGAAAAGCACCAGCAGCAGGATCGCACCCTGGCCGAGAACGGCACCGAGCGCAGCCTGCAGCCGTCGATCCAGCGCCAGCAGCAGCGTCTCGACCCGCGGCGTGCCCTGGCTGAAAACGGCGCCGAGCGCAGTCTGCAGCCGGCGATCCAGCGTCAGCAGCAGCGTCTGGATGGCCAGCGCCTGGCTGCCGACGGCGCCGAGCGAACCCTCCAGCAGTGGCCCCAGCGTCAACCGACCCGCGGCGCCGTAGCGTGAGTCGGCCCGACCGTCAGGCGGTCGCGCAGATAGTCCGAGAACAGCTGGACGATGCGCGCCGACTGACGATGCTGGGGATAGACCGCATAGACCGCCGCGCTGGGCAGGGCAAAGTCTTCCAGCACCTGCACCAGCGCCCCTGAGGCCAGCGCCGCGCCGATGATGAAGGTCGGCAGCACCGCGATGCCCTGACCGGCGATGGCCGCGTCCCGCACCACCTCTCCGTTGTTGGCCCTGAGCTGACCCTGCATGGGCAGCACCAGCGGCTTGCCTCCGCGCTGAAAGCGCCATTCCACCTGGTGACCATGGCCATAGAGCAGACAGCTGTGCTCGGCCAGATCCTCCGGTTGCAGCAGCGGCGGCGCCTTCTTTAGATAATCCGGACTGGCACAGGTCACCAGCTGCATCTCGGTCAGTCGCTTGGCGATCAGACTGGAATCGGCCAGGGTGCCGATGCGGATCGACATGTCGTAGCCCTCGGCGAGCAGATCCACCGCCCGGTCATTGAGATCCAGCTCCAGGCGGATCTGCGGATAGGCCGAGAGAAAATCCGGCAGCAGGGGACTCAGGTGCAGGGTGCCAAAGGTCATGGGCGCACTGACTCTCAGCACCCCCTGGGGCACCGTCCGCCGGCTGGAGAGCAACTCCTCGGTGTCGTTGACGTCTTCGAGGATCTTCACCGCTCGCTCGTAGAGCAGCATCCCCAGCTCGGTCGCCTGCAGACGCCGCGTGGTGCGGTTGATCAACCGCACGCCAAGACTTTCCTCCAGCAACAGGGTCCGCCGGCTGACGTATTGCTTGGACAGCCCCAGCTTGTCGGCGGCGGCGGTGAAGCTGCCCTCGTTCAGGGTGGTGACGAACAGGCGCAGGTCTTCGAAATTCATGGCGGCATCCAGGCAGCGGGAGACGTTCGACGGCGGTCGGATCGCCGTCATTGTGCCAAATCGCCAGGCGTCCGGTGTCAGCCAGGCCGTTGGCGAACGGGCAAAAGAAAACCCCCTCGCCACCTTGCGGTGAGGAGGGGGTTCTGGCGTTCGCCGTCGCTTAGACGTTGAAGCGGAAGTGCATGACGTCACCGTCCTTGACGATGTACTCCTTGCCTTCCAGGCGCCACTTGCCGGCTTCCTTAGCGCCGTTCTCGCCCTTGAAGGCGATGAAGTCGGCATAGGCCACCACTTCGGCGCGGATGAAGCCCTTCTCGAAATCGGTGTGGATGGCGGCGGCCGACTGGGGCGCGGTGGCGCCGACGCGGACGGTCCAGGCACGGACTTCCTTCACCCCGGCGGTGAAGTAGGTCTGCAGGTTGAGCAGTTCGTAGCCGGCGCGGATCACCCGGTTCAGGCCCGGCTCTTCCATGCCCATGGACTCGAGGAACATCTGCTTTTCCTCGTCGTCGTCCAGTTCGGCGATTTCCGCCTCGATCTTGTTGCAGACCGGCACCACCACGGCGCCTTCTTCTTCGGCGATGGCCCGGACCACATCCAGGTGCGGGTTGTTCTCGAAGCCGTCTTCGGCGACGTTGGCGATGTACATCACCGGCTTGCTGGTCAGCAGGTGGAAGCTGCGCACCAGGCGCTTCTGCTCCTCGTCCAGGCCCTTCAGCAGGCTGCGGGCAGGCTTGCCGGCCTCGAAGTGCGGAATCAGCTGTTCCAGCAGGGCCTTCTGCGCCAGGGCTTCCTTGTCACCGCCCTTGGCGTTGCGGGTCACGCGTTGCAGCTGCTTCTCGCAGCTGTCGAGGTCGGCGAAGATCAGCTCCAGGTCGATCACCTCGATGTCCCGCTTGGGATCCACCGAATTCGACACGTGGATGACGTTCTCATCTTCGAAGCAGCGCACCACGTGGGCGATGGCGTCGGTCTCGCGGATGTTGGCGAGAAACTTGTTGCCCAGACCTTCACCCTTGGAGGCGCCGGCCACTAGCCCGGCGATGTCGACGAACTCCATGGTGGTGGGGATCACCCGCTCGGGTTTGACGATCTCCGCCAGGGCGTTCAGTCGCGCATCGGGCATGGGCACGATGCCGCTGTTGGGCTCGATGGTGCAGAAGGGAAAGTTTTCTGCCGCGATACCAGATTGGGTCAGGGCATTGAACAGAGTGGACTTGCCGACGTTGGGCAGGCCGACGATGCCGCAATTGAATCCCATGGTGTGTGTCCTCGCGGAAGAAAAGGAAGAGGGTAGGGTAGGTCAGGCCTTGCGGCTGTGCAGGCGTTGCATGGCGCGGGTCAGGTCGCCGGTCAGCAGCTCCGGAACCACCTCCAGGGCGGCATCGATGCTGGTGTCGAGCAGGTCCTGCTCGCTGCGCGGTGCGCGGCCCAGCACGAAGTTGGAGACCAGGCTGGCATGCCCCGGATGGCCGATGCCCAGGCGCAGACGCTGGAAGCCGTTCTGATTGCCGAGCTGGGCGATGATGTCGCGCAGTCCGTTGTGCCCCCCATGGCCGCCGCCGGTCTTGAGGCGTGCGGTGCCGGGTGGCAGGTCGAGTTCATCGTGGGCCACCAGGATGGCTGCCGGCGGGATGCGGAAAAAGCCGGCGAGCGCCGCCACGGCCTGGCCGCTGCGGTTCATGTAGGTGGTGGGGATGAGTAGACGAACATCGTTGCCCGCGTGGCGGAAGCGCCCCACCAGGCCATGATACTTGCGGTCGACAGCCAGGCTCGCGCCCTGGGCGGCTGCCAGTCGCTCAACGAAAAGGGCCCCTGCATTGTGCCGAGTCTGGTCGTATTCGGGGCCCGGATTACCCAGGCCGACGATCAGTTGGACGGCAGTCATGTCAGGAGCCCTTCTCTTTCAGGCGTGCGAGAACTTACTCGGCAGCGCCTTCTTCGGCAGCGCCGTCAGCAGCTTCTTCACGGATGCGCGGCATGTGGATGCTGGCAACCGGCAGATCGCTGCCGTGGGCCAGGGACACCAGCTCGACGCCAGCCGGGACGTTCAGGTCGCTCAGGTGAACGATCTGGTCCAGGGCGACCTTGGCCATGTCGACTTCGATGAATTCCGGCAGGTCTTTCGGCAGGCAGGAAACTTCGACTTCGTTAATGGTGTGCAGGATCTCGCCACCCTGTTGCTTCACGCCCACGGAGGTTTCCTGGTTCATGAAGTGCAGGGGCACGTGAGCGGTCAGCTTCTGACCGGCGATGACGCGCAGGAAGTCGGCGTGCATGACGTAGCCCTTGGAGGGGTGACGCTGCAGGGCCTTGACCAGCACGCTTTCGTTGCTGCCATCAACCTTCAGGGTGATGACGCTGGCGAAGGCGGCTTCGCTTTCCAGCATCTTGGCCAGGTCTTTGCCGACCAGGGTGATGGACGTCGGAGCCTTGTCGCCACCGTAGATCACGGCGGGAACGTTACCGGCATTACGACGCAGGCGGCGGCTCGCACCTTTCCCCAGGTCGGAACGCACTTCGGCATTCAGAGTGAAATCAGACATTGTGAATCTCCAGGATAAGGAATCGGCAGACCGGGACTTGCGACCAGTTCCATGGCCCTACCGACTAAAAAGCCCCGGTAGACCGTCACGGCCTTCCGGGGCGCTTCCAGAGCGGCTGTTCCTTAACGGAACATCGCGCTGATGGATTCTTCGTTACTGATCCGGCGTACCGCCTCGGCCACCACCGGCGCGATGTCCAGTTGGCGAATACGGCTGCAGGCCTGAGCCGCGGCGGACAGCGGAATGGTGTTGGTCACCACCAGCTCGTCCAGCACGGAGTTGTCGATGTTCTCGATGGCCCGACCCGACAGCACCGGGTGGGTGCAGTAGGCCAGGACCTTGGCGGCGCCGTGTTCCTTGAGGGCCTTGGCCGCGTGGCACAGGGTGCCGGCGGTATCGACCATGTCGTCGACCAGCACGCAGGTGCGGTCCTGGATGTCACCGATGATGTGCATCACTTCCGACTGGTTGGCCTTGGGACGACGCTTGTCGATGATCGCCAGGTCCACACCCAGACTCTTGGCCACGGCACGCGCACGCACCACGCCGCCAATGTCCGGGGAGACGATCATCAGATTTTCGAAACGCTGGTCTTCGATGTCATCCACCAGGGCGGGGGAGCCGTAGATGTTGTCCACGGGAATATCGAAGAAGCCCTGGATCTGGTCGGCGTGCAGATCGACGGTGAGCACGCGATTGATGCCCACCACGGTCAGCATGTCGGCCACGACCTTGGCGGTGATGGCGACGCGTGCGGAACGCGGACGGCGATCCTGGCGGGCATAACCGAAATAGGGGATGACTGCGGTGATACGAGTGGCCGAGGAGCGGCGGAAGGCATCGGCCATCACCACCAGTTCCATCAGGTTGTCGTTGGTCGGCTCGCAGGTGGGCTGGATGATGAAGACATCCTTGCCCCGCACGTTCTCGTTGATTTCGACGCTGATCTCGCCATCGGAGAATTTTCCGACGGAGACGTCACCGAGAGGGATATGCAGCTGGCGCACGATGCGCCGTGCCAGATCGGGGTTGGCGTTCCCCGTGAAGACCATCATCTTGGACACGCTGCAGTTCCTGCGGCTTGAGGTGGGTCTTGGAAGGAAAATGGCAGGGGCGGCTGGATTCGAACCAACGCATGGCAGGATCAAAACCTGCTGCCTTACCGCTTGGCGACGCCCCTGTATCTTGCAGAGTACTAGCTGTACTCATTCTCTGGTCAGGCTTGCCAGCGCCCGGTGCAACATGGAAGTGTTGCTACCTTTGGCCACGAAGCCTGGAAGTGATGCTGGTAGCTGGCTAGCTACTGTATCAGCTTCGGTCTTATTTGGAAAGCTTCCAAATATGCAACCTCCAGTGCCGGTTAATCTAGCTGAAACAAATTTGTTTAGCAAGATCAAAGCGTTACGAATTTCTGGGTAACGCCTTTCGACCGTACTCTGGCAGTCGTTTCGACCTGACCACTTGAGAACGGCGCAAACTTTAATGGCGGGAGTGTCCCGTGTCAACAGCGGATCTGAAAAAATTTCTGCTGTACTTACAGAGACTTGCGGCACGGCCACGAGATACCAGGGTTCCGGGGGGGTGACCGGGGTGAGCTTTTCCCCCACGCCCTCGGCGAAGGCGGCCTGGCCGCGGACGAATACCGGCACATCGGCGCCCAGGCGCAGCCCCAGCACCGCCAGGTCGTCGAGGCTGGCGCCCAGGCCCCAGAGATGATTCAGGCCAAGCAGGGTGGTGGCAGCATCCGAACTGCCGCCACCGATACCGCCGCCCATGGGCAGGCGTTTGGTCAGCCAGAGGTCGGCGCCTTTGGTCGTGGCGCTTTCCTGCTGCAGCAGCCGGGCGGCGCGCAGGATGAGATTCTGCGCGGGGGCGACGCCCGGCAGACCGTCGTGCAGTTGCAATTCGCCGTCATCCCGTCCGGCAAAGCCCAGGTCGTCGCCCCAGTCGAGAAACTGGAACAGCGTCTGCAGCTCGTGATAACCGTCCGCGCGGCGGCCGAGGATGTGCAGGAACAGATTGAGCTTGGCCGGTGCCGGCAGGGTGAAGGCAGGCGCTGCGGTCATTTGCCCAGCTCGCGCGGCTGCCAGGTCTTCACCACCAGGATGACTTCCAGGTCCTTGCCGGTGAGCTTGAGGCGCTCGGGCAGGGTGTAGCCGTTCTGCTCGGTGTAGCGGGTGTATTCGACGGTCCAGCCGTCCTGTACCAGACGCGCCAGGTGGCTGTCGGCGTCCAGGGTCAGCTGGCTACGACTGTCCGGCGCCGGCAGGCCGCGCACCCACCAGAGCAGGTGCGAGACCGGCAGGCGCCAGCCGAGTTGCTGTTCCAGCAGGGCTTCGGGGGAATCGGCCTGATAGCTGCCCTGGCCGGAGACATCGAGGGTGACGGCGCCCGGACGGCCGGTGAGTCGGGTGGCGCCGCGGCCCAGGGGGCCGGCCAGGCGGATGTCGTAATAGTCCTGGCGCTGCAGCCAGAACAGGGTACCACTGCCGGAATCGCGCGGGGCGCGGATGCCGACCTTGCCGTCGATCTGCCAGCCGTCGAGGGCGGCGATACGTTTTTTATGAGCCTGCCACTGGGCGGCATTGCCCTGGCCTTCCACGGCCTCCTGGCGAGAGGTGCTGGCGCAACCGGCCAGCAGGGCGAGCAGCAACAGGGTGACGAAGGTACGCACGCGGATCATCGGAGGGTTTCGCTTCCAGTCAGGCGTTTGAGGGTACTGCGCAGGATGGCGTCATCGGCGTCGGCGTCGAGGCCCACGCGCCAAACCTTGCGCGCTTCGCTGCGCTTGCCCTGGGCCCAGAGCACCTCGCCCAGGTGGGCCGCCACTTCGGCGTCGGGGAAGCGTTCGTAGGCCTGGCGCAGATAGCGTTCGGCGTCGCCCAGCTGGCCCTGGCGATAGCGGATCCAGCCCATGCTGTCGAGGATGGCCGGGTCGTCCGGGCTCAACTGGTGCGCCTTGTCGATCAGCTGGCGTGCCTCGGCCAGCCGTGGGGTGCGATCGGCCAGGGTGTAGCCGAGGGCGTTGAGCGCCATGGCGTTGTCGGGGTCGTGGGCGATGATGTAGCGCAGATCGCCTTCCAGCTGACCGAGGTCGCCGCGCTTTTCCGCCAGCATGGAGCGGACATAGAGCAGGTTGAGGTCATTGGGATACTGCTGCAGGGCCTGCTGCACGGTCTGGTCGGCGAGGGCGGTCTGGTCGGCACTGGCCAGGCCTTCGACTTCCAGCAGATAGAGCGGCACGGCGTATTCGCTCTGGCGCTTGCGCGCCTCGGCCAGGCGTTGACGGGCCTCGGCGATGCGCCCGCTGCCCAGCAGGATTTCCGCCTGGCGCTGCTGGGCGGCCAGGTAGTCGGTGCCCGGCCCGACCTGGGTGTATTCGGCCAGCGCCTGCTCGGGCTGGTCGAGTTCTTCGTAGCTGCGACCCAGGTTGAGGTGCGCGGCATCCACGTGGCTGCCGCGGTCGATCAGTTCCTTGAGATAGATCTGGGCTTCGCGCCAGGCCTGGGCCTCCAGGCAGACCAGCGCCAGGGAGAATCTCAGGTCATCGTCATCCGGGAACTGGGTGACCAGCTCGGCGAATTCGCGCTTGGCCTGGTCCAGGCGATCCAGCTCCACCAGCAGCCGGGCATGGGCCAGGCGCAGGCGGCGGTCTTCCGGGTGCTGGCGGATGCCGGCTTCGAGCAGCGGCAGGGCCTCGGCGCTGCGGTCCTGGCTCTGCAGCAGGCGGGCGCGCAGGAGCAGCGGCGCGACTTCGCGCCTGGCCGCCGGATTGCGCTCCAGCAGCTTGAGGGCCTCGTCGGCACGGCCGTCCTGCTGCAGCAGCAGCGCCTTGCCGAACAGCAGCTGGCCATTGTGCGGATACTTGGCCAGCAGCCGGTCGAAGCTCTTGAGCAGGCCGGCGCGGGTGGTCTCGTCGGTTTCCGCCGCCGAGAGGGCGAGGAAGTCGAAATGGGTGTCGCCCTGGCCCTGGAGCACGCGCTCCATGTAGACCATGGATTCGTCATAGCGACCGGCGCGGGCCAGCATGATGGCGGCGGCGCGCTGGGCATCCAGGTTGTCGGGGGCATTGCGCGCCCAGATCTGCGCGGTTTCCAGCGCCGGGGTATCGGCGCCCAGGTACTCGGCGATGCGGAAGGCCCGCTCGGCGACCCCCGGGTCCTGGGTCGACTTGGCCTGCTCGACATAGTTGGTCAGGGCGATGTCGAATCGGTTGCGCTGCCCGGCCAGCTCGCCGACCAGCAGGTCGTAGAGGGTGTCTTCGCGAAAGGAGCCGGCCGGTTGCGGCGTGCTGGTCTTGGCGGTGGGCGGCGGGATGGCGGCAGCGGGCGTCGGCTGACGGCCGAGGTTCTGGCAGCCGGCGAGCAGCAGGGCGGTCGTCAGCAGCGCAAGGTATCTGGTCATAGGGTCAAGGCGGCCTTTTTACAGTCGGTCCATCATGCCACAAGAGTCGCCGTGGCCGCGTCGCGCATGCGCAGCGGCCGGCCGAGAAGTGCGGTGGTCGAGGCTGTTGACGCCTTTTGCCCGGCAAGATTCATTCGCCCAGGCTATGACGGCGATTGTCCGACGTCTCGTCGCTGCTGGTTGTCGCCACCGCCCGCGCGTAGGACAATGTTCGGCTTTCCCCAATCCGTTCGACTGCTTGCGTCCATGGCCTTTCTCGCGCTCGGCATCAATCACAAGACCGCCTCGGTTGAGGTGCGCGAACGTGTGGCCTTCACTCCGGAGCAGACGGTCGAGGCCCTGCGCCAGCTGGAGCAGGCCACCCACAGTCGCGAAGCGGCGATTCTGTCCACCTGCAATCGCAGCGAACTCTACCTGGAGCTGGAGCCCAGCCTGGCGGAAGCCGTGCTGGCCTGGCTCGCCCAGTACCACCGGGTGCCCCTGGAAGACCTGCGCGCCAGCATCTATCTGCACCAGGACGAAGCCGCGGTCCGCCACATGATGCGGGTAGCCGCGGGGCTGGATTCCATGGTGCTGGGCGAGCCGCAGATCCTCGGCCAGCTCAAGTCGGCCTATGCCGTGGCGCGCGAGGCCGGCACCGTCGGTCCGCTGCTGGGCCGGCTGTTCCAGGCCACCTTCAATACCGCCAAGGCGGTGCGCACCGACACGGCGATCGGTGAGAACCCGGTATCCGTGGCCTTTGCCGCGGTCAGCCTGGCCAAGCAGATCTTCAGCGACCTCAGTCGCAGCCAGGCGCTGCTGATCGGCGCCGGCGAGACCATCACCCTGGTTGCCCGCCATCTGCACGAGCAGGGCGTGCGGCGCATCGTCGTCGCCAACCGCACCCTGGAGCGCGCCAGCCACCTGGCGGAAGAATTCGGCGCCCATACCGTGCTGCTGGCCGACATTCCCGACGAACTGGTCAACAGCGACATCGTCATCAGTTCCACCGCCAGCCAGTTGCCCATCCTCGGCAAGGGCGCGGTGGAACGCGCACTCAAGCAGCGTCGCCACAAGCCCATCTTCATGGTCGACATCGCCGTGCCGCGCGACATCGAGCCGGAGGTGAGCGAGCTGGAGGACGTCTACCTCTATACGGTGGACGACCTGCACGAGGTGGTGGCGGAAAATCTCAAGAGTCGCCAGGGCGCCGCCCAGGCTGCAGAGAAGCTGGTGCTGGCCGGGGTCGAGGACTTCATGCAGCGGCTGCGCGAGCGCGCCGCGGTGGACGTGGTCCGCGCCTATCGCCAGCAGGGCGAGCAGATCCGCGACGACGAACTGGCGCGCGCCCAGCGCCAGCTGGCCAATGGCGTCGATCCCCAGGAAGCCCTGGCGGCCCTGGCACGCAGCCTCACCAACAAGCTGATGCACGCCCCGAGCGTGCAGCTCAAGAAACTATCCGCCGAGGGGCGCGTCGATGCGCTGACCTTGGCTCAGGAACTCTTCGCCCTCGACGAGGGTTTGGACAAGACATGAAGACCTCTCTGTTGCACAAGCTCGACGGTCTGCAGGACCGTTTCGAGGAGCTGACCGCGCTGTTGGGCGACGCCGAAGTCATCAGCGACCAGACCCAGTTCCGCGCCTATTCCAAGGAATACGCCGAACTCGAGCCGGTCAACCAGGCGTTCACCGAATACCGCAAGGTGCAGGCCGACCTGGAGGGCGCCCAGGCGCTGCTCAAGGACAGCGATCCGGATCTGCGCGAGATGGCCGAGGAAGAGGTGACCAGCGCCAAGGCGCGGCTACAGGAACTGGAAGACGAACTGCAGCGCATGATGCTGCCGCGGGATCCCAATGATGGCCGCAACGTCTTCCTGGAAATCCGCGCCGGTACCGGCGGCGACGAGGCGGCGATCTTCGCCGGTGATCTGTTCCGCATGTATTCGCGCTATGCCGAGCGCCAGGGCTGGCGTCTCGAGGTGCTCTCGGAGAACGAGGGCGAGCACGGTGGCTTCAAGGAGGTGATCGCCCGGGTCGAAGGCGACAGCGTCTACGCCAAGCTCAAGTTCGAGTCCGGTGCGCACCGGGTGCAGCGGGTCCCGGAGACCGAATCCCAGGGCCGCATCCACACCTCGGCCTGCACCGTGGCGGTGCTGCCGGAGCCGGACGAACAGCAGGCCATCGAGATCAATCCGGCCGATCTGCGCGTCGACACCTATCGCTCCTCCGGCGCGGGCGGTCAGCACGTCAACAAGACCGACTCCGCGGTGCGCATCACCCACCTGCCCACCGGCATCGTGGTGGAGTGCCAGGAAGAGCGCTCCCAGCACAAGAACCGCGCCAAGGCCATGGCCTGGCTGTCGGCCAAGCTCAATGACCAGCAGGACGCGGCGGCGCACAAGGAAATGTCCGATACCCGCCGGCTGCTGGTGGGGTCGGGCGACCGCTCCGAGCGCATCCGCACCTACAACTTTCCCCAGGGCCGGGTGACCGATCACCGCATCAACCTGACCCTCTATTCGCTGGGCGAGGTGGTCAACGGTGACGTCCAGCAGATCATCGATCCGCTGCTGCAGGAATACCAGGCCGACCAGCTGGCGGCGCTGGGAGACTAAGCCATGGCCACCATCGGCGCCCTGTTGCGCGAAAGCCAGCTGCCGGATTCACCCAGCGCCCGGCTCGACGTGGAATTGCTGCTGGCCGCCGCCCTGGACAAGCCGCGCAGCTACCTGCGCACCTGGCCGGAAAAGCTGGTGCCGCGCGAGGCCCTGGCGCGTTTTCGGGCCGATCTCGAACGGCGCCGGCAGGGTGAGCCGGTGGCCTATATCCTTGGCCAGCAAGGCTTCTGGTCGCTCGATCTGGAAGTGAGTCCCGACACCCTGATCCCCCGCCCCGATACCGAGGTGCTGGTGGAAACCGCCCTGGCATTGCCCCTGGCCGACGAGGCGCGGGTACTGGACCTGGGCACCGGTACCGGTGCCATCGCCCTGGCCCTGGCCCATGAGCGACCGCGCTGGCAGGTCAGCGGCGTGGATCGCATCGCGGCGGCGGTGGAACTGGCGCGACGCAATGCCCAGCGCCTGCGCCTGGGCAATACGGTCTTTCAGCAGAGTCACTGGTTCGGCGCCCTCGCCGGACAGCGGTTCGACCTTATCGTCAGCAATCCCCCCTATATCGCCGGCAGCGATCGCCATCTGGATGAGGGCGACGTGCGTTTCGAGCCGCGCAGCGCCCTGGTGGCCGGCGTCGATGGCCTGGACGATATCCGCGAACTGGTCGCGGCGGCGCCCGCGCACCTGCAGCCGGATGGCTGGCTGTGGCTGGAGCACGGCTTCGACCAGGCCGCCGCGGTGCGCGATCTGCTGGTTCGCCAGGGCTTCGTCGAGGTCGAGAGTCGCCAGGACCTGGGTGGTCACGAACGCATCAGCGGAGGGCGTCGGCCATGCTGAGCGACGGCGAACTGCTGCGCTACAGCCGGCAGATCCTGCTGGCCCAGGTGGATATCGCCGGACAATTGCGGCTGAAAGACGCCAGGGTGCTCATCGTCGGCCTCGGTGGTCTGGGTTCGCCAGTGGCGCTCTATCTGGCCGCCGCCGGCGTCGGCGAATTGCACCTGGCCGACTTCGACCAGGTCGACCTGAGCAATCTGCAGCGCCAGGTGCTGCACGATGAAAGCCGTATCGGCCAGGGCAAGGTGGATTCCGCCCTGCAGCGGCTGGCGGCGCTCAATCCCGAAGTGCGCCTGGTGCCGCTGCGCGAAGCGCTGGACGCCGACAGTCTGGCGGCGCGCATCGCCCTGGTGGATCTGGTGCTGGACTGCTCGGACAACTTCACCACCCGGGCGGCGGTGAATGCCGCCTGCGTGGCTCAGGGACGCCCGCTGGTGAGCGGCGCCGCCATTCGCCTGGAAGGCCAGCTCAGCGTCTTCGATCCGCGTCGCGCCGACAGCCCCTGCTATCACTGTCTCTATGGCGAGGGCAGCGAAGCCGAGCTCAGTTGCAGCGAAGCCGGGGTGCTGGGTCCGGTGGTGGGGCTGGTGGGCAGTCTGCAGGCGCTGGAAGCGCTCAAGCTCCTGGCCGGCTTCGGCGAGCCCCTGGTGGGGCGGCTGCTGCTGGTGGATGCGGCGGGCAGTCGCTTCCGCGAATTGCGGGTCAAGCGCGATCCGGGTTGCCCGGTGTGCGGCGCCCGCCATGGCTGACGAGGCGCCGGTCGGGGTCTTCGACTCGGGCGTCGGCGGCCTGTCGGTGCTGGCGGAGATCCGCCAGCTGCTACCGGCGGAAACCCTGCATTACGTCGCCGATTGCGGCCATATCCCCTATGGCGAAAAGACCCCTGCCTTCATCCGCGAGCGCTGCCAGCTGATCGCGGCGCGGCTGCACGCGCAGGGCGCCAAGGCCCTGGTGGTGGCCTGCAACACCGCCACCGTGGCGGCCGTGGCCGATCTGCGCGAACGCTATCCCCGCTGGTCCATCGTCGGCATGGAACCCGCGGTCAAGCCCGCTGCGGCGGCGACCCGCAATGGCCGGGTCGGGGTGCTGGCGACCACCGGTACCCTGCAGAGCGCCAAGTTCGCCGCCTTGCTGGACCGCTTCGCCCTGGGCGTCCAGGTGCTGACCCAGCCCTGTCCGGGACTGGTGGAACAGGTCGAGCGCGGCGATCTGCACGGCCCCGAGACCCGGCGCCTGCTGGAGGGCTTTCTCGCCCCCTTGCTGGCGGCGCAGTGCGACACCCTGATCCTGGGCTGCACCCACTATCCCTTCCTGCGTCCCTTGCTGGCCGAACTGGTGCCACCGCAGGTCATCCTGGTGGACACCGGCGCCGCCGTGGCGCGGCGCCTGCACAGTCTGCTGGCGCGGGACGGACGCCTGGCGGGAGGGCCGGCCGGCCCTACGAGATTCTGGACCTCGGGCGACCCCGCCGAGCTTCGCGCCGTGTTGCCGCAGCTCTGGCCGGCAGGGGCCGAGGTAAAGGCGTTCGTCTGACCTTTCCCTCCGGGTTTCACTCGCCAAATGCCGGGCCAGCGACTAGCATCCGACCTTGTAGGTAAAGATATCCAGGGCTGTGAACACCTTCACGTCTTGATGGTCAATGCTCCCAGTTCGTAAAAACTAGAAACATCCATAAGGGCACTCTCATGAACAAATTGCTTTCCCTCGCAGTAGCCGCCGCGCTTTCTCTGGGTGGCATCGCATCGGCACAGGCTGTGGAAATCACCGGAGCAGTCGGTGCCACCAGCCAGAGCGGCATGACCTACCGTATCGGTGCCGGCTGGAATTGGGACAGGAGCTGGTGGCAGAGCTCCACCGGTCGCCTGACCGGCTACTGGGATGCGGGCTACACCTACTGGGAAGGTGACAACGGCCGGTCTTCCGACCAGCATTCGCTGTCCTTCGCCCCGGTGTTCGTCTACGAATTCGGCCAGGGCCAGGTGAAGCCCTTCGTCGAAGCCGGTATCGGCGTCGCCGTCTTCTCCAGCACCAAGGTTGGCGAGCAGGACCTGGGTTCGGCCTTCAACTTCGAAGACCGTATCGGCCTGGGCCTGAAGATCGGCGACACCCAGCGCGTCGGCATCCGTGCGACCCACTACTCCAACGCCGGCATCAAGCAGCCCAACGATGGCATCGAGTCCTATGCGCTGTTCTACAGCCATACTCTCTGATCCAGGGCTGATATGAAAAAAGCCGGACCTAGTCCGGCTTTTTCGTGTCCTTCTTGCGCGCCATGCCGCGGTAGGCGGCCAGCGCGCGCTGACGACTCTCGCCCAGGTCCACCAGGGGCGTCAGGTAGCGGCCCCCCGGGGTATGCACGGCCTTGCCCTTGAGGTCAGCCAATTCCGGTATCCAGGTCCGCACATAGTCGCCCCGGGCATCGATCTTCAACGCCTGGGTGTGCGGGTTGAATACCCGGAAATAGGGCACCGAATCGGTACCGGTGGAGGCGCTCCACTGCCACCCGCCGTTGTTGGAGGCCAGGTCGCCATCGATGAGCTGCCGCATGAACCAGCGCTCACCCTCGCGCCAGTCGATCAGCAGGTTCTTGCACAGGAACATGGCCGTCAGCATGCGCATGCGATTGTGCATCCAGCCGGTCTGCAAGAGCTGGCGCATGGCGGCATCGATGATGGGAATCCCGGTGCGCCCCTGTTGCCAGGCTGCGAGGCCTTCGGGGTCGTCACGCCAGGGCAGGGCGGTCAGATCCCGGTTGAATGGCTGGTGCCGGGAAACCCAGGGGTAACCCACCAGCACGTGACGATAGAATTCGCGCCAGAGCAACTCGGTGATCCAGGTGGCCGCTCCCTGCTTGCCGCCGCTGAGCAGGCCATCGTTGGCGCGGACCGCCGCCTGCAGGCACTGGCGAGGCGTCAGCACCCCGGCATTGAGATAGGCCGACAACTGGCTGGTACCGGGTTCGGAAGGAATGTCCCGCGCCCGCTGATAGTCTTCCAGATCATCCCGGATGAAGGCTTCCAGACGCTGCAGTGCTTCTTCTTCCCCTGCCGGCCATAGCCCTTGCAGGTCGGCGGCGGTGGCCGCGAAACCCTCGACCGCGGTGGGCAGCTTGTCCGAAGGGACCGGGCTCTTGCGCTGCTTGCCCGGGGCTGGCAGGGGCGTTGGCAGACCGGTCTCCAGGCGGGCCAGGCAGGTCTTCCTGAACTGGCCGAAAACCTTGAAGTAGCCACCGCTCTTGGTCAGCACCGTCCCCGGCGCGAACAGCGTCTGGTCGAGATAGCGATGGGTCGCCAGGCCAGCGTCTTCGAAGGCCTTGACCACGGCGTCGTCACGGGCGGCTTCGTTGATCCCGTATTCGTCATTGAAATGCAGGTGTTCGGCGCCCAGCTCCCGGGCCAGGTCGAGCAGCACCTGGGGGGCCTGCGCCCAGTGCTCGGCACTGCGGATCAGCAAGGGGATACCGAGGGACTTGAGCGTCTTGCCCAGTTCGGCAAGGTTGCGCAGCCAGAAGTCGACCTTGACCGCCGCCTCGTCATGCTCCTGCCATTGGGCAGGACTCAGCAGAAAGACGGCGACCACCGGGCCCTGTTCGGTGGCGGCATGGAGAGCGGGATGATCGAGGGTGCGCAGGTCAGTTCGAAACCAGACGAGCTGATTCATGCATGGCGTTCCTGATGCAGCAGCCCGGCACTCTGCAGGCGATCGAAGGCTTCGCCGGGGCTGCGCGCCGGCGCGGCATCGGCAGTAAGGGATTCACCCAGCGCACCAAGCGTCAGGCAGGGGCGCGCATGGCGATTGGCGAAGGTCTGCAGCTGGCGCCGCAGCTCGCTGTCGGGACGGCTGTCACGACAGAGGATCAGTGCCCGGGGTTCGAGCTGCTCGACCAGGCGATCCAGATTGCCCGCGGGAACCGACCACTCCACCAGTTCTACCGGGCATTCCGCGGCGCTGATCAGCCAGGCGCAGAGCCACAGCGAGGTGTTCATCGGGGTCTCGTCGAGATTCAGCAGCACCAGGGGCGCGCCTCTGAGGCTGTGCTGGCTGTGGTAGATCCGCGCACCCAGCTTGCTGCGCAGCCAGGACTGGAAGAACACCTGTTGCAGGCGACCATCGTCGGTCGCCTGGCTCAGACGCTCCAGCTCCCGCAGCAGCGGCCAGAGCAACTGGTCCAGCAGCACCCGCGGTGGATAGAGCGAGGCAGCGCGGTTGTAGGCCTCATCCAGCGCACGCGAGGCCAGTCGGCCGATGGCGTCAATCATCTCCTGGTGAATGGCCTGCCAGGGCGTATCGCTGGGGATCACCGCGGGCCGTTGTTCGTCGAGCAGCCCCTTGACCTGGCTGACCGCTACACCGCGGGCGATCCAGGCGAGGACCTGCTGCACGCGGACCACATGGGCCTCGCTGTACAGGCGATGGCCCTTGGGCGTGCGCTTGGGGACCAGCAAGCCATAGCGCCGCTCCCAGGCCCTCAGCGTCACGGCATTCACACCGGTGCGCCGGGCGATTTCCCGGATGGGCAGCCAGCCCTCGTGGAGAGCGGACTGGTAGTCCTGATCTTCGCCGTTCGACGGCGAAGGCAAGGGGGTGGCGCTAGATGGCATTTCGCAGACTCAGACGTTCGGGGTGCGGTTGGAGATAGGCCTGCTCGTTCACATAACGATCCGGATGCTGGCGGAAGTGGTGCTTGAGCAGCGTCAGGGGCACGACCAGGGGCACGATGCCCTCGTGGTACTGCTCGATCAGTTGCTGCATTTCCTGCTTCTCGCTGTCGCTCAGGACCCGACGCAGATAACCGAATAGATGATAGAGCACATTGCAATGGGTACCACGGGTGGCGCACTTCTTCAGGGCAGCCATCAGGCCGCTGAAATACTCCTGCCCCAGCTCGTCCAGGTTGCGCTGGCCGATGCTGCCGACCAGCTGACCGAGGGCCCGCGCACGATGGGCGTCGTGGGCCATGAGCTGGTACTTGTAACGCGAATGATAGGACAGCAGCGCCCGCGCCGTCAGACCCTGTTGCAGCAGTTGCTGCCAGTGGGCATGGGCGAAGACGCGGGTGACGAAGTTTTCCCGCAGCACCGCATCGTTCAGCCGGCCGGCTTCTTCCACTGGCAGGTCCGGTTGTAGACGCATGATGGCGGCGGCGAACAGACCGCGGCCATCGGTTTCGCTGCCCTGGCCGTTGGCGTGGTAGACCTTGACGCGCTCCATGCCGCAGGAGGGCGATTTCTGCATAAAGATGAAGCCGGACAGGTCGGTCAGCTCGCCTGCCATCTTTTCCCCGTAGCCGGTCAGGGCGGCGGTCACGTCCAGGCTGGGGTCGACGGTACCCACGGCGCGCGGCGCCTGGGAGTCGCCTACCAGACGGATGGGTTCGCGAGGCGTGCCCAGGCCGATAGCCATTTCCGGGCAGACCCGGACGAAATCGAAGTGCTCGGCGAAGGTCTGGCTGCAGAGCCGGGATTCCTTGTGTCCACCGTTGTAGCGGACTTCGTCACCCAGCAGGCAGGCACTGATACCCAGGCGCGGGCGGGGCAGGCTGGAGGAGGCATTGGCAACCATGGAGATCCCCTGTCGTGTATTTTCTTGTACAAGGTTTTCCTATTTGTACAAGTTTGGTGCAACTTTCGACAGGGGGCTGCGGTAAAAGATTCGCTGCAGGTTACAGACGGCGTGCGCTTCGTCGATTAATCCAGACTGCCCAGGAGCTGCTGCGCGGCCTCATGACCACTCAACCAGGCACCTTCCACCCGACCGCTGGAGCACCAGTCGCCACAGACGAAGACGCCCATGTCGGGATCGCCCAGGGCGCCCCACTGGTGGGGTTGCGCGGGGCGGGCATAGAGCCAGCGATGGGCCAGGCTGAAGGTCGGCGCCGGCAACGGGCAGCCGATCAGTTCGGCGAAGGCGCCATGCAGGCGTTCGATCACCTCGTCCTTGGAGGCGTCGAGGTGCGCCTTGCTCCAGGCGCTGGTGGCATGCAGGACCCAGGTGTCCAGGGTGGTGTCGCGCTCGGGCTTGCAGCGATTGCGCGCCAGCCAGTCCAGTTCGCTGTCCTGCACGAAACAGCCTTCCACCGGGGTCTGCAGGGGCGTGGGAAAGGCCAGGGCCACCGACCAGGTCGGCTCCATGCTGACACCGGCCACGGTGGCCGCCAGCTTGGGCACGCTGGACAGCAGCGCCGTGGCCTGGGGCGCCGGCATGGCGACGATGACTTGGGCGAAGGGCCCGTGGGTCTCGCCGCCGGCATCCAGCAGGTGCCAGTGCTGGGCCCCGCGAAAGACCTCGGTGATGCGGCAGTCGAAGGTGACCGGCAGATCGGCCAGCAGGTGGCGGGTGATGGCGCTCATGCGCGGCACCCCGACCCAGCGCGGCTGCTCGTCCTGGGACGGACTCAGGCGACCGTCGCGATACTGGTAGAGCGCCGGGTTCCATTCGGCCGCGCAACCGGCTCGACGCCACTCGTTGAGGGCATCGATGAAGCGCCGGTCGCGGGCGGTGAAATACTGGGCGCCCAGGTCGAGGGCGCCGGCTTCGCTGCGCTTGCTGGCCATGCGGCCGCCGCTGCCGCGACTCTTGTCGAAGATCTGGACCTGCTGCCCGGCGCGAATCAGCGTCTGGGCCGCGGCAAGTCCGGCTATTCCTGCGCCAACGATGGCGATGGGGGCAGTCATGATGGACCTCGCTTGTCTGACGATTCGCCCTTGTCGAACGTTTGCGCGCGCAAGGGCTCTACGGCTACGACTGGCAACCGTTCTGGATCTTTCGACCCACGACCATACCAAACAATCCTCTTCCCTTCGTTCAGATGCATACGGGCGGCAGGGCAATACGAGAAGGAAGTGACGACATGCATATCCTGCTGACAGGTGGCACCGGATTGATCGGCCGTGCGCTGTGCCGCCAATGGGCGGCCGCCGGGCACCAACTCACCGTGCTCAGTCGCGACCCGGAACGGGTGGCGCGCGAATGCGGACCCGGGGTGCGCGGCATCGACCAACTGGAGGCGCTGGGCGACGAACACCTGGATGCGGTGGTCAACCTGGCCGGCGCCCCCATCGCCGACAAGCCCTGGACCCAAGGTCGCAAGGCCGAACTCTGGCAGAGCCGCATCGCTACCACCGAGCACCTGATCGAGTGGCTGCGTGGCCGTCCGCAGAAACCCGCGGTCCTGCTGTCCGGCTCGGCCACCGGCTTCTATGGCGACAGCGGCGAGAAGCCAGTGAGCGAGGCGGACAGCCTGGCCGGTCCCGACTTCGCCGGCGAGTTGTGCCTGGCCTGGGAGCAGGTCGCCAACGAAGCCGAGAAGCTGGGCATCCGTGTGGTCAACCTGCGCACCGGCCTGGTGCTGGCCGCCGACGACGGCTTCCTGCTGCGCCTGCTGCCGCCCTTCCGTTTCGGGCTGGGCGCGCGGCTTGGCAATGGACGCCAGTGGATGCCCTGGATTCATTTGCAGGATCAAATCGGGGCCATCGATTTTCTTCTCAACCGAAGCGATGCCCAGGGTCCCTATAATCTCTGTGCCCCCCAGCCGGTCCGCAACCGGGAATTCACCGAGGCGCTGGGACGGGCCTTGCGGCGCCCGGCGCGATTGCTGATTCCCGCCTTCGCCCTGCGCCTGATGGGAGAGCTGTCCATCCTCCTGCTGGGTGGCCAGCGCGCCCGACCCGAGCGCCTGCTCGCGGCCGGGTATGTCTTTCGCTATCCCGAGCTGGATGCGGCCCTGGCCGACCTGCTCGCTGCCAAGGATTCACGATGACTACCAACGCTCTGCTGCTCGCCAACCTGGGTTCGCCCGATTCGCCCCATGTCCCCGACGTGAAGCGCTATCTGAACCAGTTCCTGATGGACCCCTATGTGGTCGATCTGCCCTGGCCGCTGCGCCGTCTGCTGGTATCCCTGGTGCTGATCAAGCGACCCGCCGCCTCGGCCGAGGCCTATGAGTCGATCTGGTGGGACGACGGCTCGCCATTGATCGTGCTCAGCCGCCGGCTGCAGGAAGCCGTACGGCCACTCTGGCGGCACGGTCCGGTGGAGTTGTGCATGAGATACGGCGAACCCTCGGTGGAAACGGTGCTCAAGCGCCTGGCCAGCCAGGGCATCCGCGAGGTGACCTATGCGCCGCTCTATCCGCAATTCGCCGACAGCACCACCACCACCGCCATCGTCGAGGCGCGGCGGGTGATCGAGGCCCACCAGCTGCCGCTGACGCTGAAGATCCTGCCGCCGTTCTACGACCGTCCGGAATACCAGGCGGCGCTGGCGGCCAGCGTCGAGCCCTATCTCGAAGAGCCCTACGACCACCTGCTGCTGTCCTTCCACGGCCTGCCCGAGCGGCATATCCGCAAGCTGGTCAAGGATCGCAAGCACGACCTGCGCGCCCCCGACAGCAGCAAGGTCACCGCCAAGGCCCTGGCCGTCTGCTACCGCAGCCAGTGCCAGCGCACCGCCGAACTGGTGGCCCGGCGCCTGGGCATTCCCGATGGCAAGTGGTCGGTGTCCTTCCAGTCGCGGCTGGGCAAGGACAAGTGGATCGAACCCTACACCGAGGCGCGGCTGGACGCGCTGGCCAAGGCGGGGGTCAAGCGCCTGCTGGTGATGTGCCCGGCGTTCGTCGCCGACTGCATCGAGACGCTGGAAGAGATCGGCGATCGCGGGCGCGAGCAGTTCATCGAAGCCGGTGGCCGGGAGCTGGTGCTGATTCCCTGCGTCAACGACGACCCGGCCTGGGCCCGGGCGCTGGTGGAGTTGTGCGAGGAAGTGGCGGAGCTGCCGCCGCAGCCGATCGAACAACCCAGGATGCCGGCGTAACGGCATCCTGGGCTGGCCGTCAGAGCAGCGGGCGCTCTGGCGGTTCGGCGTCCTTCTTCCAGGCGTTGTGCCCAGGCAGGACCAGGTTGAGGCCGATGGCGATCAGGCCGCAGAGGGAGATGCCCTTGAGGCCGATCTCGCCGTTGCCGAAGACGATGCCACCGATGCCGAACACCAGGGTCACCGAGACGATCACCAGGTTGCGTGCCTCGGACAGATCCACCTGGTGGCGGATCAGGATGTTCAGCCCCACCACCGCGATGGAGCCGAACAGCAGGCAGAGAATGCCGCCCATGACCGGCACCGGGATGGTCTGCAGCGCCGCGCCGAACTTGCCGACGAAGGCCAGCACCATGGCGAAGCCGGCGGCCCACAGCATGACTCGCGGATTGTGGTTCTTGGTCAGCATCACCGCGCCGGTCACCTCGGCATAGGTGGTGTTCGGCGGCCCGCCGAACAGCCCGGCGGAAGAGGTGGCCAGGCCGTCACCCAGCAGGGTGCGGTGCAGCCCGGGCTGCTTGAGGTAGTTCTGGCCGGTCACGCCGCCCACCGCGATCACCCCGCCGACGTGCTCGATGGCCGGCGCCAGGGCCACCGGCACCATGAACAGGATGGCGCCCCAGTGGAATTCCGGCGCGACGAAGGCCGGGATCGCCAGCCAGGGGGCGGCGGCCATGCCCTCGGTATGGACGATGCCGAAGACGAAGGCCAGCGCGTAGCCGACGAAGACCCCGGCGAGGATGGGCACCAGGCGGAACATGCCCTTGCCGTAGATGGCCACCAGCAGGGTGGTGACCAGTGCCGGCATGGAGATCATCATCGCCGTGGCATAGGGCACCAGCTGGGCGCTGCCGTCCCCGGCCTTGCCCATGGCCATGTTGGCCGCCACCGGCGACAGCCCCAGGCCGATGGAGATGATCACCGGGGCGATCACCACCGGCGGCAGCAGGCGGTCGATGAAGCCCACGCCGCGCACCTTCACCGCCAGCCCCAGGAAGGTGTAGACGAAGCCGGCCGCCACCACCCCGCCCAGTACCGCCGGCAGACCGAATTCAGCCTTGGCGGCGATGATCGGGGCGATGAAGGCAAAGCTCGACGCCAGGAACACCGGCACCTGGCGGCCGGTGACGAGATGGAACAGCAGGGTGCCGAAGCCTGCGGTGAAGAGGGCCACATTGGGGTCCATGCCGGTGATCAGCGGCATCAGCACCAGGGCGCCAAAGGCCACGAAGAGCATCTGGGCGCCGACCAGGATCTCCCGCCAGAGCGGTTCCCGCGCGGTCACGCTCAGGCGTCCTTCTGCTTGGTGCCGAAGATCTTGTCACCGGCATCGCCCAGCCCCGGCAGGATGTAGCCGTGCTCGTTGAGCCGTTCGTCGATGGAGGCGGTGTAGAGGCGCACGTCCGGATGGGCTTCCTCGACCGCGGCGATGCCCTCGGGCGCCGCCACCAGCACCAGGGCACGGATTTCCTTGGCCCCGGCCTTCTTCAGCAGGTCGATGGTGGCGATCATGGAGCCGCCGGTGGCCAGCATGGGGTCGATGATCATGGCCATCCGCTGGTCCAGTTCACCCACCAGCTTTTCCAGGTAGGTGTGGGCCTGCAGGGTGGATTCGTTGCGGGCGAGGCCCACCACGCTGACCCGGGCGCTGGGGATCAGGCTGAGCACGCCGTCGAGCATGCCGATGCCGGCGCGCAGGATGGGCACCACGGTGACCTTCTTGCCGGAAATCTTTTCCACCTTGACGGTGCCGCACCAGCCTTCGATGTCCACCTCTTCCACCGGCAGGTCCTTGGTCGCCTCGTAGGTCAGCAGGGCGCCGACTTCCTGGGCCAGTTCGCGAAAGTTCTTGGTGCTGATGTCGGCGCGCCGCATCAGGCCGAGCTTGTGACGGATGAGCGGGTGGCGGATTTCGTGGACGGGCATGGGATTCTCCAGAGACGGTAGGGCAGCGGATCGAGGACGTTTTCGGTACGACCGGCGGCCCGAAGGCCTGCCGCAGGAAGGGCAGGCGCACAAAAAAACCGCGGTACATTAAAGCATCCGACCCGAGGTGGGCAGTACCCTGCGACAATAGTAGCCGCCTGGCGGCGCTTGAGATCGGTTCGCGGTGTCTGTACCTTTGCCGCCTTTTATCCGCGCCAACCATCAGGCAGGCGCCCCGTCCCCCGGAGAAGCCCCATGTCCGCCGATCTCGCCCACATCCGCCAGATCATGCAGGAAGCCGATTGCCTGTATGACGAAGCCCAGGTCGAAGCGGCCATCGACCGGATCGCCGCGTCTATCACCGCCGATCTCGCCGAGCGCAATCCGGTGGTCTTCTGCGTGATGAACGGCGGCCTGATCCTGACCGGCAAGCTGGCCACCCGGCTGCATTTCCCGCTGGAAATGTCCTACCTGCACGCCACCCGCTATCGTAACGAGACCACCGGCGGCGAGCTGTTCTGGAAAGCCAAGCCCGAGGTGTCCTTCATCGATCGCGATGTGCTGATCGTCGACGACATCTTCGACGAGGGCCATACCCTCAAGGCCATCATCGACTTCTGCCGCCATGCCGGCGCCCGCGAAGTCCACACCGCGGTGCTGATCGACAAGACCCACGACCGCAAGGTCAAGGGCCTGGAAGCCACCTACGTCGGCCTGCCCTGCATCGATCGCTACATCTTCGGCTACGGCATGGACTACAAGGGCTACTGGCGCAACGCGCCCGGCATCTATGCCGTGAAGGGGCTGTGACCACGCGGCTGTTCGATCAGGCGCTGTTCGCCGACCTGCTCCGGCAGGCGGCGGCCAGCCCGCGACGGCGCGCCCATCACAACCTGCATCTCATGGACGAGCCCTGCCATCGCCTGGTGGTGGGGATGTGCGAAGACAGCTACATACCGCCCCATCGCCACCTGGATCCGCACAAGGCCGAGAGCCTGCTGGTGCTGCAGGGCCGGCTCGGGCTGCTCATCTTCGGTGAAGACGGACAGGTGCTGCTGCGCCGCGAACTGTCCCAGCGCGCCGGTTGCCCGGGCGTCGATCTCGCCCCCGGGCACTACCATGCGCTGGTTGCCCTGGGGGGCGACTGCCTGTTCTTCGAATGCAAGGCCGGGCCCTTCGTGCCGCTGGGCGAGGGTGAACGACCGGCCTGGGCCCCGCTGGAGGGCGCGCCCGACGCCGAGCGCTATCGCAGCTGGATGCGCACTCAATTCGATTGAACTTTCGACCAGGGTCGCGGTATCGCCACGGTTTGTCACTGGCGGGCAGGCGAGGGGCGGGGTTAGAATCGATCCTCCTTTTCTCCAAAGAATCCCCCAGCACAGGTAGCCAAAGGATGCGCAAGGATAAAAAGCAGGTCATCGGTGAAGAGATCAGCGACGAGCAGATCAAGCTGTTTCTCGCGGTCGAGCCGGCGGACGATACCCCCGCGTCTCTGCACAAGCTGGTCAAGGCCTATCGCGGCCTGCGCCCGGATGACTTCGAGCGCTTCGTCGGCTTCTTCGTCGAGGCCGGCTACGACCTGGATGCCCGTAACGACCAGGGTGAAGACTTCATCGAGCTGATCCGTAGTCATCGCCAGGCCGAGCCCTATATCGACGCCCTGCGCGCCGCCCACGCCTAAATGGCCGCATAAAAAAGAAACCCCGCCATGGCGGGGTTTCTTTTTGCCTGGTGAACGGGCCGCCTGATCGGCCCGTCGGCCATCAGGCGTCGCGGTTGCGGGTCAGCAGCGCGGGCTTCTCGCTACGCGGCCGGCTTGGCATCTCTTCCAGCTGCTCCAAGGTCGGCAGACGATCGGCACGCGACGGCTTGTGCACGATCTTCGGCTGCGGCTTGTTCGACGCCCGCTCTTCCGTGGCATAGGCGCGCGGCTCGCTGGGCGCGGCTTCATAGGGCCGGGCGGCACGGGGCTGACCGTTCTGACCACGCCGCTTGCCGGGCTGCTGCTGTTGCTGGCTGCGCGGACCGCGGGCAGCGCCCTGGCCCTGGCCTTGACCCTGACGGGGCTGGCCCTGGCCGCCGGTCGTGGCGGCGCGCGGCGCGCTGCCGCCGTTGCCACTGCGCGGACCCTTGCGGCCCTTGCCCTGGTAGGGGCTCACGTAGTCGACGCTGTTGCCGAAGTTGTCGTAGGCGTCATCCAGAAATTCTTCCGGATCACGATTGCGCGGCTGCTGGGCAACGGCCTGGCCGGGTTGCACGGCGTCCTTGTCCTGGCCGGCGTCATCGCGATCGCGGCGGTCGCGACGATTGCGGGAACGCCCCTTGCGCTCGCCCTGGGGCTGAGCGCCGGACTGCTCGCCACCGGCGGCCTTGCCCGGGTTCTGGGCTTGACCCTGACCCTGGCCTCTACCTTCGCTGCGCGCCGGCTTGTCGGCCTTCTTCTGGCGATTCTGCTGCGGCTTGCCACGCGGTTCGCGGGGTGCCCGGACTTCCGGCTGCTCGGGTGGCACGGACTGCGGGTCGAAGCCCTGCATGTCGCCGTCCTGGATGCTCTGCTTGGTCAGGCGCTCGATGGCCTTGAGCAGCTTCTCTTCGTCCGGGGAGACCAGCGAAATGGCTTCGCCGCTGCGACCGGCCCGACCGGTGCGGCCGATACGGTGGACATAGTCTTCCTCGACATTGGGCAGCTCGAAGTTGACCACGTGGGGCAACTGATCGATGTCCAGGCCGCGAGCGGCGATGTCGGTGGCGACGAGGACACGAACCTCATTGCTCTTGAAGTCGGCCAGGGCCTTGGTGCGGGCGTTCTGGCTCTTGTTGCCATGGATCGGCGCCGATGGCAGGCCGTGCTTGTTCAGGTACTCGGCCAGGCGGTTGGCGCCGTGCTTGGTCCGGGTGAACACCAGCACCTGTTCCCAGGCGCCCAGGGTGATCAGGTGGGCGAGCAGAGCGCGCTTCTGGTTGGCGGGGATGCGGAACAGCCGCTGCTCGATGCGCTCGACGGTGGTATTCGGCGGGGTGACCTCGATCCGCTCGGGATCCTGCAGCAGCTTGCCGGCGAGGTCGGTGATGTCCTTGGAGAAGGTGGCCGAGAACAGCAGGTTCTGGCGGCGGGCCGGCAGACGGGCCAGGACCTTCTTCACATCGTGGATGAAGCCCATGTCGAGCATGCGGTCGGCTTCGTCCAGCACCAGGACCTCGATGGCGGACAGATCGACGCTCTGCTGACCGGCGAGGTCCAGCAGGCGACCCGGGCAGGCGACGAGCACGTCGACACCCTTGGCCAGGGCGGTGACCTGCGGCTTGAGGCCGACGCCACCGAAGACGCAGGCGCTGCGCATGGGCAGGTCGCGGGCGTACACCTTGAAGCTGTCGTGGACCTGGGCCGCCAGTTCACGGGTCGGCGTCAGCACCAGCACGCGGGGCTGCTTGGCCACATAGTGGTGACCATCGGGATGACCGTTGGGAAACAGGCGCTCGAGCACCGGCAGCGCGAAGCCACCGGTCTTGCCGGTGCCGGTCTGGGCAGCCACCATCAGATCGCGACCCTGCAGGACGGCCGGAATGGCGCGTTGCTGAACAGGCGTGGGATTCGTGTAGCCAGCGTCTTCCACAGCGCGGGCAAGGGCCTCGGAGAGACCGAGGGAAATGAAGGACATGCGGGGTTCCTGTCTCTGTCGGCGTCCCGCCGACGTGGGGGCGCGGTTGCGCTGCCGGTTGACGTCCGAAAGGCTTGGGACGTCTCGCCCACCCTCGTCATCCTGCGCTGGATGACGAGTCGGACGATGACCGATAGCGGTAATCACGATTGGGTAAAGTCGCCGCCAGTTCGCCTGGCCGACTTCAAAAACCGAGGTTTCGCCAGATGGCGATACACGGCTCCGCTTGGTTCAGGGTATAGAAGTGCACACCGGGTGCCCCACCTTCGAGCAGTCGCTCGCAGAGGTCGGTCATGACTTCTTCGCCAAAGGCCTGGATGCTCTGGGTGTCGTCACCGTAGGCTTCCAGTTGCTTCCGCAGCCAGCGTGGCAGTTCAGCGCCACAGGCATCGGAGAAGCGCGCCAACTTGCTGTAGTTGGTGATCGGCATGATGCCAGGGATCACTGGGGCTTCGACTCCCAGTTTGCGGACACGTTCCACAAAATGGAAGTAGCAATCGGCGTTGAAGAAGTACTGGGTGACCGCGCGGTCAGCACCGGCCTGCATCTTGTACACGAAATTGCGCACGTCGTCCGTAAAGCTGCGCGCCTGCGGATGGGTTTCCGGATAGGCGGCGACTTCGATATGGAAGTGATCACCGGTTTCCTCGCGGATGAAGGCGACCAGATCGCTGGCGTGGCGCAATTCGCCACCGCCGGACAGGCCCATGCCGGACGGCAGGTCGCCGCGCAGGGCGACGATACGGTTGATGCCGGCTTCCCGGTACTGCTGCAGCAACTCGCGCAGCTTGGCCTTGCTGTCACCGACGCACGACAGGTGCGGTGCGGTCGGCACCCCGACCTCGTCGTTGAGCTGGCGCACGGTGCGATAGGTACCGTCGCGGGTCGAACCGCCGGCGCCATAGGTGCAGGAAAAGAACTCCGGCCCATGACTTGCCAGTTGCCGCGCCGTGGCGATCAGCTTCTCGTGGCCCGCTTCGGTCTTGCAGGGAAAGAATTCGAAACTCAGACTGGGTTTCACGTCGTCTCTCTCGTGGGCGGCCACCCGCTCCGGGGAACGGGTGGCCTGGCCATCAGTAGCGGTAGCTGTCGGGCTTGAAGGGGCCTTCCTGGGTCACGCCGATGTACTTGGCCTGAGCTTCGGTCAGACGGGTCACCACGCCACCGAAGCCCTTCACCATTTCCAGCGCCACTTCTTCGTCGAGCTTCTTGGGCAGGACCATGACGGTGACGTTGGCGGTCTTCTCCGCGACCGGCAGGTCGGCGAACTTCTCCTGGAACAGGTGAATCTGCGCCAGCACCTGGTTGGCGAAGGAGCCGTCCATGATGCGGCTGGGGTGGCCGGTGGCGTTGCCCAGGTTCACCAGGCGGCCTTCGGCCAGCAGGATCAGGTAGTCGTCGTTGGCCGAGTCGACGGTCAGACCAGTGCGGTGGATCTTGTGCACCTGCGGCTTCACCTCTTCCCAGCCCCAGTGCTGGCGCATGAAGGCGGTGTCGATCTCGTTGTCGAAGTGACCGATGTTGCACACCAGGGCGCGCTTCTTCAGCGCCTTGAGCATGTTGGCGTCACAGACGTTGACGTTGCCAGTGGTGGTGACGATCAGGTCGATCTTGCCCAGCAGGGCGCGATCCACCGAGGCTTCGGTGCCGTCGTTCAGGCCATCGACATAGGGCGAGACCAGCTCGTAGCCGTCCATGCAGGCCTGCATGGCGCAGATCGGGTCGACTTCCGAGACCTTGACGATCATGCCTTCCTGACGCAGCGAGGCGGCCGAGCCCTTGCCTACGTCGCCGTAGCCGATCACCAGCGCCTGCTTGCCGGACAGCAGGTGGTCGGTGGCGCGCTTGATGGCGTCGTTGAGGCTGTGGCGGCAACCGTACTTGTTGTCGTTCTTGCTCTTGGTGACCGAGTCGTTGACGTTGATCGCCGGGACCTTGAGGGTGCCGTCCTTGAGCATGTCCAGCAGGCGGTGTACGCCAGTGGTGGTCTCTTCGGTGATGCCGTGGACGCGCTCCAGCACCTGCGGATACTTGTCGTGCAGGATCTGGGTCAGGTCACCGCCGTCGTCCAGCACCATGTTGGCGTCCCAGGGCTGGCCGTCCTTGAGGATGGTCTGCTCGATGCACCACTCGTATTCGGCTTCGGTCTCGCCCTTCCAGGCGAACACCGGGATACCGGCGGCGGCGATGGCGGCGGCGGCCTGGTCCTGGGTGGAGAAGATGTTGCAGCTGGACCAGCGCACTTCGGCGCCCAGGGCCACCAGGGTCTCGATGAGCACGGCGGTCTGGATGGTCATGTGGATGCAGCCGAGGATCTTGGCACCGGCCAGGGGTTGCTCACCGGCGTACTTGCCACGCAGCGCCATGAGGGCGGGCATTTCCGATTCGGCGATGATGACTTCGCGACGACCCCAGTCGGCCAGGGAGATGTCGGCGACCTTGAAATCGTTGAAAGCGGCAGGCGTGAGGACAGCGCTCATTGAAGAGTCTCCATTCGTTAGGTGCGAATGGGCGCCGTTGATGCGTTCTGATAACGCTCCGTTCGAGCCTGACAACGTCTGACGTCATGCCGGCCGTGATGCCCGCGCCAGCGGCGGGTCGGCTAGGATGGGATAACGCAGCGTGCTGCAGCGCCCCTCGAACGGAAGGCGGGGCGGCCTGGTGGCCGCGATGCGCGGGCAGTATAACGAGGATCGCGATAAACCCAAAGGGTGGCGCTCTGCCTCATGTCGACCGGAATCTACCGCGCGCACCCTGATCTGATGCCCCAACCCCCCTGGAAATTCAAGGAGCCCTGATGAACTTCCATACCCGCAAGTGGGTGAAACCCGAAGACCTCAACGCCAATGGCACCCTGTTCGGCGGCAGTCTGCTGAAATGGATCGACGAGGAGGCGGCGATCTACGCCATCGTGCAGCTGGAAAATCCCAAGGTGGTGACCAAGTACATCTCGGAGATCAACTTCATCAGCGCCTCGCGTCAGGGCGACATCATCGAGCTGGGCATCACCGCCACCGAGTTCGGGCGTACCTCCATCACCCTGAGATGCGAGGTGCGCAACAAGATCACCCGCAAGAGCATCCTCACCATCGACAAGATCGTCTTCGTCAATCTCGACGAGGAAGGCAATCCGGTGCCCCATGGCAAGACCCGGATCACCTATGTCGAGGACAGGTTCAAGGAGTCGCCTTGAGGCCGGCGCGGGTCACGTCCAGGCGCCGCCGCTCGGCCCAGTAGAGCAGCAATTCACGCAGTTGCGAGAGTTCGATCGGCTTGCCCATGTGGCCGTCCATGCCGGCCTCCTGGGCGCGATCCTTGTGCTCGGCGAGGATATGCGCGGTCAGGGCCACCACCGGGGTGCGCGAGCGATGATTCTGCTGCTCCCAGGCACGTAGCCGGCGGGTGGCGCCGAAGCCGTCCAGCAGGGGCATCTCGCAATCCATCAGGATGAGGTCGTAGGTGTTCTGCTGGAGCTTTTCGAAGGCCTCCAGGCCGTTGCTCACGGTATCGGGTTCGACGCCGAGCTTCTTCAGCATGCCGCGGATCACCTTGACCGAGATGCTGTTGTCCTCGGCCACCAGCACGCGGAAGTCGCTGGGGATGCCGCTGGGCTGTTCCTGGGGCTCGGGCTCGCTGACCCGCTGGCCGCGGCGCGACAATTCGTCGGCCAGGGTGGCTCTGAGGGTATAGCCGGCCACCGGCTTGGCCAGCACCCGCTTGATGCCGGCGTTGCGGGCGATGACCTTGCTCGGCGCATTGCTCAGCCCGGTGAGCATGATCAGCAGCAGGTCATGGTTGAGATTCTCGTCTTCGTTGATGCGCGCGGCGAGCTGCATGCCGGTCATGCCCGGCATCTGCTGATCGAGCAGCACCACATCGAAGTATTCCCGCAGGTGCGACTGGGTACGCAGCAGGGCCAGGGCCTCGCGCCCGGAGGCGGCGGTGACCGCCTGCATGCCCCAGGCGCTGCACTGCTGTTGCAGGACCTTGCGGCAGAGTTCGTTGTCGTCGACCACCAGCACCCGCACGTCCTGCAGCGGATAGTCGCTGTCGCCGCGCGACAGGACCAGCGCCTGAGCCGGGATGGGCAGGCTGATCCAGAAGCTGGAACCGCCCTCGGCGTTGTTCTGGATGCCGAAGTCGCCCTGCATCAGCAGCACCAGCTGGCGGGCGATGATCAGGCCGAAATCCAGGCTGTCGGTGTCGCTGGCGAGGAAGTCGCGGCGGTCGAGGTGGGTGGACAGCAGCTGGCGACTGAGCGCCGCGTCCAGCGGGGTGCCGCTGTCCTGCACCGAGATGCGCAGGCGTGGTGGTTGGCCGGTGGCCTCTTCCAGGGAGATCACCAGCAGGATCTCGCCTTCCTCGGTGCGCTGGAAGGCGTTTTCCAGCAGGTTGAGCAGGATCTGGCGCAAGCGGGTCGGGTCGCCGATGAAACGGCGCGGCACCTGGGGCTGGATGAAGCTGAGCAGTTCGACCCGGTGCTCCTCGGCACGCGGCCGGAAGATGTCCAGGCAGTCGTCGAGCAGGGCATTGAGGTCGAAGGTGACCTCCTCGAGTTCGATCTGGCCGCTTTCCAGGCGGGTGATGTCGATGATCTCGTTGATCAGGTTGAGCAGCTCGGCGCCGGCGCTGTGGATGGTCTGCACATAGTCGCGCTGCTTGGCCGACAGCGCCGTGCCCTGCAGCAATTCGGTCATGCCCAGCACGCCGTTCATGGGCGTGCGGATCTCGTGACTGATGCGCGAGAGAAATTCGGCCTTGCCCTTGAGCTCCGCATGGTCCGTGGCTCTGTCGCGGGTGCGGGTGAAATGTTCCTCGCGCAGATAGCGACGCCGCTCCTCCAGGGCCAGGGTCAGCAGGATGCCGCTGAGCATGCAGCTGGCGATCAGGCCGCGGCCCATCCACACCGGTGGATTGGCGTAGCCGGCCAGGATCGGCAGCGCGATCAGCCCGGCCAGGGCCAGCAGGGCGCAGCTCATCACCAGCAGCCGCCCATAGCGGGCACCCTGGTGCCAGCGCTCCAGCGCGATGATCAGGCAGGCGCACAGCGCCAGGCCATTGACCGCCATCAGCCAGTCGCCGACATAGAATTCGCCGGCGGCGATACGCACCACGGCGGCCAGGCCGACCAGGGCCAGCAGACCCCGTAGCGTGCGGCGGACCCACAGCGGCAGCCGTCGCCAGCCGAAGAAGGCGCCCACGAGATTCAGCCCGGCGGCGCTGCAGGCCAGCACCGACAGATCGGTCAGCAGTGGCGTCTGGCCCTTGAAGGTGCCCAGGAAGAACTTGCTCAGTCCGAAGATGTTCAGGGCCACGCAGACCAGCATCACCAGCAGCAGGGTGAGGGCGCTGGTGGCGCGACTGCGGTGATAGAGCAGCTGGGCGCCGTTGTACAGCGCCAGCATGGCCAGGCAGCCGAGCAACACGCCGAACATCACCAGGCGATGGGTGATCTCGGCTTCGGCACTGCTGCTCAGGGTCAGGGCGATCCGCATCGGCTGGGGCGATTCGAATCTCAGGAAGAGGTCGAGCGGCTGATCGCTCTGTGGAATCGGGAAGACGAAGTCGCGACTGAGTTGCTGCGGATTGAGCAGCGGCCGCGACAGGCCGTCGCGGATCTCGCTGAGCAACTGGTCATCGCGATAGGCGAAGAAATCCAGGTAGCCGACGTTGGGCGAAATGATGCGCAGCAGCCGCTGCTGGGCGTCGGGCTGGATGCGGGTGTGCAGCCAGAGCGCACCGGAACCGGCTGGGCGGTGGGCCCTGGCGGTGGTCAGCGGTTTGAAGGCGGACAGCCGATCACGGACATCGTCGAGCGAGAATTCGCCAGTGACGTCCTCGTACTGCGCCCAGCCCGCATCCGGCGAATTCTCGGCCTGCACGGAATTGGCCACCAGCAGCAACAGCAGCCAGCTGACCACAAAGCCTATGGCGATCCAGAGCCGGTGCACGAGAGTTCCCTTCGCAAATGCGGACGTCGAGTATAGACCAGCCCGTCACGTCTGTTGACGTAACAGTGTAACAGGCTGATCCCTTAGGCGAGCTTCACTGTCGCTCGCGAGCGATGGCGCGGTAGCCGATGTCGTTGCGGTAGAAGCAGCCCTGCCAGGAGATTTCCCGGGCCAGCGCAGCGGCGTTCTGCTGGGCGGCGGAGACCGTTTCGCCCAGAGCCGTGGCGCACAGCACCCGACCGCCGGCGGTGACGACCTGACCGTCGCGCAGGCCGGTGCCGGCGTGGAACACCTTGCCCGGCAGCGCTGCGGCGGCCTCGAGACCGGCGATGGCGTCACCCTTGGCGTAGTCGCCCGGATAGCCGCCGGCGGCCAGGACGATGCCCAGGCTCGGACGTGGATCCCAGCAGGCTTCGATCTTGTCGAGGGCCTCGGCCAGGGCGGCCTCCACCAGCAGCACCAGGCTGGACTGCAGGCGCAGCATCACCGGCTGGGTCTCGGGATCGCCGAACCGGCAGTTGAATTCGATGACCTTGGGCGCGCCACTCTGGTCGATCATCAGGCCGGCATAGAGGAAGCCGGTGTAGACATTGCCTTCGCTGGCCATGCCGGCCACGGTGGGTTCGATGATCTCGCGCATGACCCGGTCATGGACCGCCGCGGTCACCACCGGCGCCGGGGAGTAGGCGCCCATGCCGCCGGTGTTGGGACCGCTGTCGCCGTCGCCGACGCGCTTGTGGTCCTGGCTGGTGGCCATCGGCAGCACGTTCTTGCCATCCACCATGACGATGAAGCTGGCTTCCTCGCCATCGAGGAATTCCTCGATCACCACTCGCGCACCGGCATCGCCGAAGGCATTGCCGGAGAGCATGTCACGCACGGCGTCCTCGGCTTCGGCCAGGGTCATGGCGACGATCACGCCCTTGCCGGCGGCCAGGCCATCGGCCTTGATCACGATGGGCGCACCCTGCTCGCGCAGATAGGCCAGCGCCGGCTCCACCTCGGTGAAGTTGGCGTAGGCGGCGGTGGGGATCTGATGGCGCGCGAGGAAATCCTTGGTGAAGGCCTTGGAGCCTTCCAGTTGCGCCGCGCCGGCGGTGGGGCCGAAGCAGGGCAGGCCACGGCTGCGGAACAGGTCGACCACGCCGGCCACCAGCGGCGCCTCGGGACCGACGATGGTCAGCTCGACGTTGGCGGCGGCGAAGTCGGCCAGTTGCTCCAGGGCCAGGACGTCGAGGGCGACGTTCTCGCACTTGGCTTCGGTGGCGGTGCCGGCGTTGCCGGGGGCGACGTAGACCTTGGTGACCCGGGTGTCCTGGGCGACCTTCCAGGCCAGGGCGTGTTCGCGACCGCCGCTGCCGATGATGAGTACGTTCATGAAGCTTTCCTCTGGGCGGGCGCTGGACACGTCCGCCACGCAAATGGGTCGACGGCGAAGGCTGCGGCCCTCGCCGTGGCGGGCCTTAGTGGCGGAAGTGGCGCATGCCGGTGAAGACCATGGCGATGCCGGCTTCGTCGGCGGCGGCGATCACCTCGGCGTCGCGCATGGAGCCACCCGGCTGGATCACCGCGGTGATGCCGTTGGCCGCGGCGTTGTCGATGCCGTCGCGGAAGGGGAAGAAGGCGTCCGAGGCCATGACCGCGCCGGCCACGGCCAGACCGGCATGCTCGGCCTTGATGGCGGCAATGCGCGCCGAGTTGACGCGGCTCATCTGGCCGGCGCCGATGCCCACGGTCTGCTGGCCCTTGGCGTAGACGATGGCATTGGATTTGACGAACTTGGCCACCTTCCAGGCGAAGATCAGGTCCTGCAGCTCCTGCTCGCTGGGCGCGCGGCGGGTCACCACCTTGAGGTCGTCGGCGGTGATCATGGCGATGTCGCGGCTCTGCACCAGCAGGCCACCGTTGACGCGCTTGAGGTCCAGGCCGGGCTTGCGCTCGGCGGGCCACTCGCCGCACTCCAGCAGGCGGACGTTGGCCTTGGCCGCGACGACGTCGCGGGCTTCGGCACTGACGCGCGGGGCGATGATCACCTCGACGAACTGGCGCTCGACGATGGCGCGGGCGGTTTCGGCGTCCAGTTCGCGGTTGAAGGCGATGATGCCGCCGAAGGCCGATTCGCTGTCGGTGGCATAGGCCAGTTCATAGGCCTGGCGGATGTCGCCGGCGACGGCCACGCCGCAGGGGTTGGCGTGCTTGACGATGACGCAGGCCGGTTCCCCGTAGCTCTTCACGGTCTCCAGGGCGGCATCGGTGTCGGCGACGTTGTTGAAGGACAGTTCCTTGCCCTGTAGCTGGGTGGCGGTGGCCACGCAGGCTTCGCTGGCGTGCTCGACATAGAAGGCCGCCTGCTGGTGCGGATTCTCGCCGTATCTCATGTCCTGCGCCTTGATGAACTGGGCGCTGAAGGTCCGCGGGAAGGCGGCGCGGCCTTCGGTGGTCAGGGTCTCGGCCTGCTGGTCGATACTGCCCAGGTAGTTGGCGATCATGCCGTCGTAGGCGGCGGTGTGCTCGAAGGCCTTGAGCGCCAGATCGAAGCGCTGGGCATAGGTCAGGCCACCGGCCTTGAGGTCGTCGAGGATGGCCGCGTAGTCACTGGCATTGACCACGATGGCGACGTCCTTGTGGTTCTTCGCCGCGCTGCGGACCATGGTCGGGCCGCCGATGTCGATGTTCTCGATGGCGTCGGCCAGGCTGCAGCCGGGCTTGGCCACGGTGGCGGCGAAGGGATAGAGGTTGACCGCGACCAGGTCGATCGGGCGGATGCCGTGCTCGCTCATCACCTCGTGGTCGACGCCGCGACGACCGAGGATGCCGCCGTGGATCTTCGGGTGCAGGGTCTTGACGCGACCGTCCATCATCTCCGGGAAGCCGGTGTAGTCGGCGACTTCCACCGCTGGGATGCCTTCATCGCGCAGCAGCTTGTAGGTACCGCCGGTGGACAGGATTTCCACGCCGATGGCCGCGAGTTCGCGGGCGAAGTCGACGACGCCCGTCTTGTCGGACACGCTGATCAGCGCACGGCGGACGGGGAGGCGAGAGGTCTGGTCGGTCATGGTCATGTCCATCAGGAGGAGAAAGACCGCCGGTCAAGCCCCCTGGGCCGCCGGCGATGAGGCGGATCAGAGCAGGTCGTACTGCTTGAGCTTCTTGCGCAGGGTGCCGCGATTGAGCCCGAGCATCTCCGACGCCTTGGTCTGGTTGCCCTTGACGTAATTCATCACGCTTTCGAGCAGGGGTGCTTCCACTTCGCAGAGCACCATGTTGTAGACGTCGGTCACCGGCTGCCCATCGAGGTGGGCGAAATAGTTGCGCAGCGCCTTTTCCACGCTGTCGCGCAGCGTCTGACCCTCCTGCAGGGGAGCGGTCAGGTGCTGCTTGAGGTCGCCGTTGTCACTCACAGGCGCTGTTCCAGTCAAAGTCTCGGTCATCGAATTCATGCCACCTGCTTCCCGGTCGGGGGCTGCGCGAAGAACGCGCGAATGCTGGCGTGCTGGGCTTGGGTGTCTTGCAGTCGGTTGAACTGGGCGCGCGATTCCGCGGCGCCCGGCCGGTCGGCCAGGTACCAGCCGACGTGCTTGCGGGCGATGCGTACGCCCATTTCCGCGCCGTAGAAGGCATGCAGGGCGTCGAGGTGTTCCAGCAGGATGGCCTCCACCTCGGCATCACCGGGCGCCGCCAGGTGCTCGCCGGTCGCCAGGTAGTGGGCGATCTCGCGGAAGATCCAGGGGCGCCCCTGGGCGGCGCGGCCGATCAGCAGGCCGTCGCAGCCGGTGTGTTCGAGCACCCAGCGGGCCTTTTCCGGGCTGTCGATGTCGCCGTTGGCGAACACCGGGATATCGACCGCCTGCTTGATGGCGGCGATGGTGTCGTACTCGGCGGCGCCGAGAAAACGGTCGTCCCGGGTGCGGCCATGCACGGCGAGGGCCTGGATGCCCGCGGCTTCGGCCAGCTGCGCGATGCGCAGGCCGTTGCGATTGTCGGGATTCCAGCCGGTGCGGATCTTCAGGGTCACGGGGACGTCGACGGCGGCCACCACGGCGGCGAGGATCTCGGCCACCAGGGCCTCATCCTTCATCAGCGCGGAGCCGGCGGCCTTGTTGCAGACCTTTTTCGCCGGGCAGCCCATGTTGATGTCGATGATCTGGGCACCCAGTTCGACATTGCGCCGGGCCGCCTCGGCCAGCATCGCCGGATCGCCGCCGGCGATCTGCACCGAACGCGGTTCCTGCTCGCTGGCGTGGATCAGGCGCAGCCGCGACTTGCGGCTGTCGTAGAGCCGCACGTCACTGGTCACCATTTCCGACACGGCCATGCCGGCGCCGAGTGCCAAGCACAGGCGACGGAAGGGCAGGTCGGTGACCCCGGCCATGGGCGCGAGAATCAGCGGATTGGGCAAGGTATAAGGGCCGATGCGTACCATCGACATATCTTTTTCCCTGGCGAATAGGCGCCTGTTCCGCCTGCGCCGGAAACCGGCCGCGGACAGGGGCTGCTGTGCTTGAAAAGGGTTGGGAATGATACCCGCTCACCGCCTCCGGATAAAGCGCGAGTTGGCTAGTTTATGAGCAATTCCCCCTGGAGCTACTCTGGCGAGAAGAAGCTCAGGCTGTAATTCACGGCTCGCGGGCCGGGGTCGAGAATGTCCAGGGCGATATGGATCGGCGTCTGCGGCGGCATCTCGTCCTGGCCTTTCAGTTCGCCATTCAGGTATTCGCCCGGCTTGAAGCGGCGGCTGGCGAGCAGTTGGCCATTGAGGTCGGCGAAGCGCAATTCCAGCAGCGGGAAGGGCTGCGAGAAGGGTGCCCGGTTGTAGAGAATGGCATCGACGCGCAGCGCCCCGGAAAACTGCGGGTGGCTGCGCACCACCAGGTTGCTGCTGCGGATCTGCTGCACATCGACCTTGGACGGCACCTTGCAGCCGAGGCTGGCACAGGCCTGGACGAACAGCGGGCGATAGCTGTCCTGCCGCGCCAGTTCGTCGAAGTGGTAATAGACGTACTGGCCGGCCAGGCCGAGCAGTGCTAGCAGGCAGAGCAGGATCCACAGCAGGCGGCGACCCCAGCGCGGGCGCTGCGGGTGGCTGTCCAGCTGCAGCGGTTCGTCGTGCAGGTCCAGCAGCGGATCGTCCTGCCATTCCGGCTCGCTGCGCAGGCCGCTCGCGGCCTTGGCCGGCGGCGGCTCGTCGTCGCTGTCGCGAGCGGCGCTGAGGGATTCGGCAGCCGGCTCCTGCCAGTCGTCGAGGCGGCCCAGGCCGGGTTCGGCGCGTTCGTCGTCGTCGGCCTCGACCCGGCCGAGCGCGGGCTCCTGGCGTTCGGCCGGCGCGGCGGTGAGGGGCGCGGGCGGCGTGGCCGGGGCGGGCTTCAGCGGGGCGCGCACGGCCGCGAGCGGAGCCACCGGCGCTACGGCAGGCAAGGGGCTGATGGCGGGCTCGGTCTCGGGCACCGGTGCGTAGGCCGGCTCGGGCTCGGGCTCGAGTTGCGGTTCCGGCTCGGCGGCGGTAAGGGACAGGGGCTCGGACTCAGGCTCCGCCTCGGGCGCGGCCCGCAGTCGCAGCGACTCCGGCTCGGGTTCGCGCTCGGCGGAGACGGCGCCGAGCGACGGCAGCTCGTAGGCATCTTCGTCGTCTTGGGGGCGACGGGCAGCCAGCCCCAGGGCCGGTGCCGGCTCTTCCTGCGGCGTGGTCATGGCGGGCGGTGCGGCCAAGGCGGCAGGCGCCATGGGAGCGACCGGCGTGCGGCGCTGTTCTTCCAGGGCGCCCAGGCGGGCGACCTCGGCGTCCAGCTCCAGGTGGCTCAGGTCCAGTTCGTCATGGGGCCAGGCCGCTTCGCTGGGCGTGGGCGCCGGCGCGGCCACGGGTGGCGCGGGCGCGGGTTCAGGGGCCGTCAGGGGCGCGGCCTGGTTGCTGGCGTTGAACACTTCCAGGCAGACGCCACAGCGTACGTCGCCATCCGCGGCGGCCAGGTGTTCCTGGGTGACACGGAAGCGGGTATGGCAATGCGGACACTGGGCGACGAGGGATTCGGTCATGGCGAGGCGACAGCCAGGGAGTGAAGCGCGCTAGTGTACCCGAAGGCCCTGGCGAAAGAAGGGCCTCCACCGGGCCGCCGGGTGAGCGGACCGGTGGCGCCGCTGCGCATCAGCGGCGG
This sequence comes from Pseudomonas sp. LA5, assembly GCF_028640825.1. NCBI lineage: Bacteria > Pseudomonadati > Pseudomonadota > Gammaproteobacteria > Pseudomonadales > Pseudomonadaceae > Pseudomonas > Pseudomonas sp. LA5. The sequence goes on along the minus strand of NZ_JAQYZY010000033.1, from coordinate 72,661 downwards.
CGGGTCCCGCTGATGCGCACCCAACCGTCGAGGGTGGCGGTGGGTTCCAGGTCGAAGCAGCCGGCGTAGGCGGCGCGGACGTCCTCGGCCTGCTCGGCGAGGATGCCGGAGAGGGCCAGGCGACCGCCGATGCGGGTCAGGCGGGTGATCTGCTCGGCCAGGCCGACCAGCGGACCGGCGAGGATGTTGGCCACCACCACGTCGGCCTGCTCGCCTGGCAGATCGGCGGGCAGGTACAGCGGAAAGCGGGCCGGATCGATGCCGTTGCGGTTGGCGTTCTCGCGCGAGGCTTCGAGGGCCTGGACGTCGATGTCGGTGCCCACGGCGCGCTCGGCGCCCAGCAGCAGGGCGGCGATGGCGAGGATGCCCGAGCCGCAGCCGAAATCCAGCACCTGCCGGCCGGCGACCGGTTCGCCGTCCAGCCACTGCAGGCACAGCGAGGTGGTGGGATGGGTGCCGGTGCCAAAGGCCAGGCCCGGATCCAGCAGCAGATTGACCGCTTCGGGTTCCGGGGCCTCGTGCCAGCTGGGGACGATCCACAGCCGCTGGCCGAAGCGCATCGGCTGGAAGTTGTCCATCCAGCTGCGTTCCCACTCCTGGTCTTCCAGGCGCTCCACCTCGTAGGTCAGGCCGTTGGCCAGCAGTTGCACGCGCTGTTCCAGGGCGGCGGCGTCGGTATCGCCTTCGAACAGCGCCAGCAGGTGGGTCTGGGACCACAGCGGGGTGGTGCCGAGATCCGGTTCGAAGATCGGCTGGTCCTCGGCGTCCATGAAGGTCACCGAGACGGCGCCCAGTTCGAGCATGAGGTCTTCGTAGGTTTCCGCCTGGGCGGGCGTGAGGGCGAGGCGGACTTGCAGCCAGGACATGGTGGGCTACCTGAATCGGGTCAAAGCGGGGAGGGTAAATGAAAACGGGCTGCCCGAGGGCAGCCCGTTTGCTAGGTAAGAAGCCGACGGGGCGAGCGAGCCAGGTCAGGCAAGGCGGAAATCGCCGAGGAGGCCATTCTCCCTAGGGTAAATGGGCATTCCGACGGGGCCGCCCAGGCCGGGCTGGCGATCCAGGCGATTTCCAACGCAGCCTGGCCGACGCGCAGCCGTCACGTCCTTAGTGGCGCATGCCGAGCTTCTTCTCCAGATAGTGGATGTTCACCGCGCCCTGGCCGAAGGCCTGGTCGCGGGTCAGCATCCGATGCAGATCGGCGTTGGTCTTGATGCCGTCGACGATCAGCTCGTCCAGGGCGTTGCGCATCCGGGCCATGGCCTCTTCGCGGGTCTTGCCCCAGGTGATCAGCTTGGCGATCAGCGAATCGTAGTTCGGCGGAACCTTGTAGCCGCTGTACAGGTGCGAATCCACCCGTACGCCGTTGCCGCCCGGTGCATGGTAGTGCTTGACCAGGCCCGGGGAGGGCATGAAGGTCTTGGGGTCTTCGGCGTTGATCCGGCACTCGATGGCGTGGCCGGTGATCTTGATGTCTTCCTGCTTGATCGACAGCGGGTTGCCAGCGGCGATGCTGAGCATCTCCTTGACGATGTCGACGCCAGTGATCATCTCGGTCACCGGATGCTCCACCTGCACGCGGGTGTTCATCTCGATGAAGTAGAAGCGGCCGTCTTCGTAGAGGAACTCGAAGGTGCCGGCGCCCCGGTAGCCAATGTCGATGCAGGCCTTGACGCAGCGCGCCAGGACCTCTTCGCGGGCCTTCTCGTCGATCTGGGGCGCAGGCGCCTCCTCGATGACCTTCTGGTGCCGGCGCTGCAGCGAGCAATCGCGGTCGTAGAGATGCACGGCATTGCCCTGGCCATCGGAGAGCACCTGGACTTCCACGTGACGCGGATTGCCGAGGAACTTCTCCATGTAGACCATGGAATTGCCAAAGGCGGCGCCGGCTTCGGTCTGGGTCAGCTTGATCGACTTGATCAGCTCGGCCTCGTCCTCGACCACGCGCATGCCGCGACCACCACCGCCACCGGCGGCCTTGATGATCACCGGATAGCCGACTTCGCGGCCGATGCGCAGGCACTCGGCCTCGTCATCCGGCAGGGCGCCGTCGGAACCCGGTACGGTGGGCACGCCGGCCTGCTTCATGGCGTTCTTGGCGGACACCTTGTCGCCCATCAGGCGAATCACGTCGGCGGTGGGGCCGACGAAGGCGAATCCGGACTGCTCCACCTGCTCGGCGAAGTCGGCGTTCTCGGCGAGAAAGCCGTAGCCGGGGTGGATGGCGGTGGCGCCGGTGACTTCCGCGGCACTGATGATGGCCGGGATGTTCAGGTAGGACAGGGGCGAGGGGGCCGGGCCGATGCACACCGATTCGTCGGCGAGGGACAGATGCATCAGTTCGCGGTCGGCGGTGGAATGAACCGCCACCGTCTTGATGCCCAGCTCCTTGCAGGCACGCACCACGCGCAGGGCGATTTCCCCGCGGTTGGCGATCAGGACTTTTTCCAGCATCGTGGGCTCCACGGGCTTAGACAATGGTGAACAGCGGCTGGTCGAATTCGACGGGCTGACCGTTCTCGACCAGCACCTGGCCAATGGTGCCGCTGGCTTCGGCTTCGATGTGGTTCATCATCTTCATGGCTTCGACGATGCACAGGATGTCGCCTTTCTTCACCTGCTGGCCGACTTCGACGAAGGCCGGAGTGGTGGGCGAGGACGCGCGGTAGAAGGTGCCGACCATGGGCGAGCGAGCCACGTTACCGGTCAGTTGCGGAGCGGCGGCTTCGGTAGCCGGCGCAGCAGCGGCCGGAGCGGCAGCCGGGGCCGGCGCGGCGACCGGCGCGGGAGCGGCGGCGTAGACGGTCTGCATGCCCTGGTTGCGGCCGGTGTTGCGGCTGATGCGGACGGACTCTTCGCCTTCGCGGATTTCCAGCTCGTCGATACCGGACTCTTCCAGCAACTCGATCAGTTTCTTGACTTTACGGATGTCCATTGGCGTTGGCTCTCCCCTCGGGTTCAGGTGATGTTTTGGATATTGGGTCGCGCTCAGCCGCGTGCGGCGAGCTGTTCGCAGGCGGCTTCCAGCGCCAGGCGATAGCCACTGGCGCCGAGCCCGCAGATGACACCGACCGCCACATCGGAAAAATAGGAGTGGTGGCGGAAGGCTTCGCGCTTGTGCACGTTCGACAGGTGCACTTCGATGAATGGGATGCTCACCGCGAGCAAGGCGTCACGTAGGGCGACACTGGTATGGGTGAAGGCAGCCGGATTGATCAGGATGAAATCCACCCCTTCGTCGCGCGCGGCGTGGATGCGTTCGATCAGCAGGTGTTCGGCGTTGCTCTGCAGCGACTGCAGACGATGCCCCGCCGCGGTGGCGCGGGCTTCGAGGTCGGCGTTGATCTGGGCCAGGGTGGTGGCACCGTAGACGCCCGGTTCGCGGGTACCCAGCAGATTCAGGTTGGGCCCGTGCAGTACCAGCAGATGCGCCATAGCCACTTGCCTCGCGATTTCGCAACCAGATTGGCCGCGGACTATGCCGCAACCGGAGGTGACTGTCCAGTCGCTAGACGTTTGCCGGAAATGCCCGCACGTTGGGCGAAATTCTTTTAATCACTGGTGATAAGCCTTTTTGCTTCGTCGAGTCGGGCGAGAAAGCCCGCAGCATCGATTTCGCCGACGATGCGCGCCTTGGCCTGCTCCTGGCCGCTGGCATCGTAGAACAGGATCGCCGGCGGGCCGAACAGGCCGTGCTGCTCCAGCCACTGGCGCTGTTCCCGGGTGCTTTGCGTCATATCGAAACGGATCAGCGTGAAGTCGCGCAATTGCGCCTGGATCTCAGGATTGCCGAAGACCTCGCGCTCGATCAGCTTGCAGCTGATGCACCAGTCGGCATAGACGTCCACCAGCAGGGGTCGCCCGCTGCCGAGGCTGCTCGCCAGGGCGGTGGGATCGCTCAGGCTGCGCATGACCTCCGCGCGGGCAGCCACGGCGGGTGCCGCGGCGTCGCCCAGCGGTCGTAGGGGATCGCTGGCGCCGCGCAGGGCGCCGATGCCGGCGGCCGCGCCGTAGACCACCAGGGCCAGGCCCGCCAGTTGTGACAGGCGCTGGCGGGGCGGCTTGGGGACAAATTCCAGGGCGCCGAGGAACAGCCCGACCCCGGCGGCCAGCAGGCCCCAGGCCGCCAGCGCCAGGGGGCCCGGAAGGAGTCGCTCAAGCAGCCACAGGGCTACCGCCAGCAGCAGTACGCCGAACGCATTGCGCATGCCCACCAGCCAGGCGCCGCTGCGTGGCAGCAGGGCGCCGCCGCCGGCGGCGATGAGGATCAGCGGGGCGCCCATGCCCAGGCCCAGGGCGAACAGTGCCAGGCCGCCGCCGAGCCAGTCGGCGGTGCTGCTGATATAGAGCAGGAGGCCCGCCAGGGGCGCCGAGACGCAGGGCGAGACGATCAGGCTGGAGAGCACGCCGAGGGTAGCCGCGCCGCCCAGGGAGCCGCCGCGGGTACCGTTGGCGAGCTGTTCCAGGCGCTCGCGCAGGGCCGCCGGCAGGCGCAGTTCGAAGAGGCCGAACATCGCCAGGGCGAACAGCGCGAACAGCGCGGCGAAGGGAATCAGTACCCAGGCCGACTGCAATTGCGCCTGCAGGTTGAGACTGGCGCCAAAGACGCCCATGAGTGCGCCCAGGGCGGCGAAGCTCAGCGCCATGGGCACCACGTAGGCCAGCGCCAGCAGCAGGCCACGGCCCGGGCGCGCCTTGCCGGCCAGGACCACCGCCGAGACGATGGGCAGCATCGGCAGGACGCAGGGGGTGAAGGTCAGTCCCAGGCCGGCGAGGAAGGCCAGCAGGATTCTGTTCCACCCCACCTGGTCAGGGGGCGGGGCGGCGACCGCCGGGCTCGCCGCGGAGGCGGCCGCGGGGCCGGCGATAGTCAGGGTGCGGGTTTCCGGCGGATAGCAGAGGCCGCGATCGGCGCAGCCCTGGTAGGTCACCTGGATCCGGCCGCCGCGGTCGGGCGCGAGGGGCAGGGGGATGTCGACGCCGGCGTGATAGACCTGGACGTCGCCGAACCATTCGTCGTGCTTGGGCTCGCCAGGTGGCAGGGCCACCGGCGCGGTCAGCAGGCCGGGGTCGGCGTCGAAGGCGAAGCGCTGCCGATAGAGGTAATAACCCTCGGCGATGATGAAGCGCACCTGGGGGCGGCCCTCGGCGTCGCGACGCTGCTCCAGGCGAAAGGCCTGGTCCACCGGCAGGAATTGCTGACTGGGACGCTGACCGTCCAGGCCCAATGCGGCCGTCGGGCGCGGCGCATCGAACAGGCCGGCGGCGGCGGGCAGGGTCAGCAGCAGGGTGAGCAGGAACAGCAGGACACGCATGGGCTTCTCGGCGATCGGCAGCGGCCGATCATAGCAGAGGCATCCGGTTGGTCTGGCTAGACGTACTGGCGCACGCAATTGCGTCCCGCATGCTTGGCGGCATAGAGGGCTTCGTCCGCCTGCTTGGCCAGCGTGGGCATCTCCTGTCCGGGCTGCAGTTGCGCCACGCCGGCACTGAAGGTGCAGCTGAGTTCCTTGGGCGGCGCCGGATAGTGGATCTCGGCGAAGCGCTGGCGGATCTCGTCGATCAGGCGAGTGGCGGTGGCCAGGTCGGTATCGGGCAGCACGATGGCGAATTCCTCGCCGCCATAGCGGCCGATATGGTCGGACTTGCGCAGGCGCTGCTTGAGGAACAGCGCCAGGCTCTTGATCACCCGATCGCCCATGGGGTGGCCGTAGTGGTCGTTGACCTGCTTGAAGTGGTCGATGTCCAGCATGGCGAAGGTGATCGGCCGCTGGCTGCGCCGCGCGCGGAAGCAGGCGTCTTCGAGCAGCTGCAGGGTGTGGGTGTGGTTGTACAGGCCGGTGAGGCTGTCCTGGACGATGCGCGCCTGCAGGCTGCGCGCCCGGGCGGCGCGGGTGCGCACCGTGGCGATCAGGTGGCGTGGCTTGATCGGCTTGGTGAGGAAGTCGTCGCCGCCCTCGCTCATGGCGTCCAGCTGCTTGTCGAGGTCGTCCTCGGCCGACAGATAGATGATGGGCACGCTGACATAGCGTTCGTGCTGACGGATGACCTTGGCCAGCTCGGTGCCGGTGCACTCTGGCATGTACATGTCGAGGATGATCAGGTCGGGCACGAATTCGGCCAGGTGCGCCATCACCGCGCCGGGCTGCATCAGGGTGCGGGTGACGATCCCGGCGCTGTTGAGCGCCATTTCCGTGGCCATGGCCTGGGCGCGAGAGTCGTCTACCACCAGGGCGCGGATCGGGTCGTAGTAGACGGTGCGGGTGAGGGTCTCGATCTTTTCCAGCAGCCGCGCCGAATCCAGGGTGCCGGTGTAGAACTCCTGACCGCCGGCGCGCACCGCGGCCAGGCGGAAGGGGGTGTCGGCTTCCTGGTGGCTGTAGAACAGTACCGGCAGCTTGCGCTCCAGACCGCTCTGGGCCTCCAGCGCCAGCTGGATGCCGGCGCCCGCGCCGCCGAAGTCCACGTCCATGACGATGACCGCCGGGTGACGGTTGTCCATCATCGCGCGGAAGTCGTCGGCGCCATGGATGATCTGGATGGTGACGCCGAAGTATTCCATCTGCTGCGCCAGCCGCTCGGCGCGCTCGCTGTCGAGCAGGGCGATGTAGATCGGCTTGCGCAGCGGCGGCAGGCTGGTGGTCTCCAGCTGGTCGCCCTGGCGCAGCCCGGTGCGCGACAGGCTCTGCATGGCCTGGCTGAGTTCGGTGATGGCCTGGCTGTTGAGGCGACCGCGATTGGCGGTGACCTGGGCCAGGGAGGCACCGATGGCCTCGGCGAGTTCGGCATGGCCCTGCTGCTCGAAGCGCTTGGCATATTGCAGCAGGCGCGCGTTGGCGTCGGTCAGCTCGACCAGGCTGCCGGCCGTCCACTCGTCTCGCTGCAGCCGTTGCCAGATCTCCAGCATCTGGCGCGACTGGTGGATGACCCGTTGCGCGAAGTGCAGCTTGAGGCGGTCCCGGCTCGGATCATCTGGTTCGCTCACGAATTGTTCCGTCATTCTTGAGGTGGTGGCCCTATGCTACCAATTGCTGGCTGGCAGGGGAGAGGCGGTACCCTGGTTAGCGGCGGCTATGCCGCTCGCATGGACACTGTCGGTCGCTTCTGGAGTAGCGTCCGTCGCCTGTTACCCTAGTCTCGAAGGCGGCTGTCCAGATGCGTCGTGCCCGCACTGCCGGCGATGGCGGCGCAACCGGCGTCGCCGGCGGGGGTCCAAGCGCCAACATCTTTGAAATCATTGCAAGGAATTGCCCATGCGGGAGTGGAACTTGAGGTCGGGATGGCTCCGGCTGGTGGCAGTGCTGATCGCGCTCTACCTTCTGGTCACCCTGGCGATAGGCTGGTACTGGAGTCGCGAACCGGATTTCTTCCCGGTGCAGCAGCATGCCCAGGAGGCGGCCACGGCCAGTGGTCGCAAGCTGGTGCTCGGCTACACCACGGTCGAGACCCTCAAGCAGGTGGCCGGCACCCTGCTGGACAAGCCGGGCGGCTATCTCTCCAACGACATCTTCCCGCCGGGCCTCTGGCTCGACGACATGCCGTCCTGGGAATACGGCGTGCTGGTGCAGACCCGCGATCTGGCGCGCGCCCTGCGCAAGGACTTCGCCCGTTCCCAGTCGCAGTCCACCGAGGACGTCGACCTGGCCCAGGCCGAGCCGCGCTTCAACTTCGACAACCACAGCTGGGCCATGCCCTCGTCGGAGTCGGAATACCGCGCCGGCATCGCTTCCCTGGATCGCTACCTGGCGCGCCTGGGTGGCCAGAATGCCCAGGGCCAGCCCACCGCCTACTTCTATTCGCGCTCGGACAACCTGCGCAACTGGCTGGGTGACGTCGAGACCCGCCTGGGTTCGCTGTCCCAGCGGCTGTCCGCCAGCGTCGGCCGGGTACGCCTGGACGCCGAGGTACGGCCGAACCAGGACATTCCCGCCGGCCAGGTGCCGGAAGTGCACGAGCAGCGCGTCGAGACGCCCTGGCTGCAGATCGACAACGTCTTCTACGAGGCCCGCGGTCAGGCCTGGGCGCTGTCGCACATCCTGCGCGCCATCGAGGTGGACTTCGCCGACACCCTGGCCAAGAAGAACGCCACGGTCAACGTCCGCGAGATCATCCGCGAACTTGAGGCGGCGCAGCAGCCGGTCTGGAGTCCGATGATCCTCAACGGCAGCGGCTTCGGCATCCTGGCCAACCATTCGCTGGTGATCGCCAACTACATCTCCCGCGCCAACGCCGCGATCATCGACCTGCGCCAGTTGCTGGAACAGGGCTGATGACGCCGGACGCTCGCGAAGCGGCGCATCGCGCCGCCTCCGACCGGGAGCTGGTGGTGTGGGTCGATCGCGACGACCGCATCCAGGGTGAGGTGCCACGGGCGGAATTGCGTGCCCGCGGCCTGATCGGTCGCTGCACCTTCATCCTGCTGTTCAATGACCGCGGCGAACTCTGCGTGCACCGGCGCACCCTGAGCAAGGCGCTCTACCCGGGCTACTGGGACGTGGCCGCCGGCGGCATGGTGGCGCCGGGCGAGAGCTATGCGCAGTCGGCGGCCCGGGAGCTGGCCGAGGAACTGGGGGGCAGCGGCGTCCCCCTGCGCGAGCACGGCACCTTCTATTTCGAGGAGCCGGGCAATCGCCTCTGGGGCGGCGTGTTCAGCGCCCACTGGAACGGCCCGCTGCGGCTGCAGCCGGAAGAGGTACTGGAGGCCCGCTTCCTGGCTCCGGCGGCGATTCTCGCCGAGGCTCGTCAGCAGCCCTATTGCCCGGATTCGCTGGAGGCCCTGCGCCTGGTCATCAGCCGGGCAGATGTCGCATCCCTGCCTTAATTTCTCGCATTCGCGCCTTAGCATCCGTGGGCGATGCTGCTACATTGCGCGGCCCCGGACCAGCGCGGCCCGTGCCGGCCGGCGCTGTATCCAAGGTTTCCTCCAGGCGCCCGGCGTCTGAACCAGACTGGGAGGACCGTCCCTTGAGCAAGAAAACCTCGTCGCTGGCGGATCTCAGCCGGCTGGTGTACTCCACCGACGTCGGCCGCATTCGCCCGGAAGAACCCCCGGCACCGGTCCCGACCGGCGACGGCATCGCCCGGGTCCGGCGCGAGACCAAGGGCCGTGGCGGCAAGACGGTGACCACGGTCAGCGGCGTCCCCCTGGACGAGGAAGCACTCAAGGACCTGGCCAGCGCGCTCAAGCGCCGCTGCGGCACCGGCGGGGCGCTCAAGGATGGCGTCATCGAGATCCAGGGCGACCATGTCGACCTGCTGCTCGGCGAACTCGAAAAACGCGGCTTCAAGACCAGGCGGTCGGGCGGCTAGGCCAGGCCTTCCAACCTCCGCGTACAACTTACCGCCCCTGGCGGCGGTCCATCCAAAGCAAGATTCCCTACAGGAGATTCCCGCGAATGTCCCCACGACGCACGCGCAAAGATGACGGCAGCCAGTGGACCGTGGCGGACAGCCGCAGCGTCTATGGTATTCGCCACTGGGGTGCCGGCTACTTCGCCATCAGCGATGCCGGCAACGTCGAAGTCCGCCCCCATGGCCCGGACGGCCAGCCGATCGACCTCCATGTGCTGGTCGGCCAGCTGCGCGAAGCGGGGCTGTCGCTGCCGCTGCTGGTGCGTTTCCCCGACATTCTCCAGGGCCAGGTGCGCCACCTGACCGGTGCCTTCGATCGCAACATCGAGCGCCTCGACTACCAGGGCCGCTACACCGCCCTCTATCCGATCAAGGTCAACCAGCAGGAAGCGGTGGTGGAAAACATCATCGCCACCCGCGACGTCTCCATCGGTCTGGAAGCCGGTTCCAAGCCGGAGCTGATGGCGGTGCTGGCGCTGGCGCCCAAGGGCGGCACCATCGTCTGCAACGGCTACAAGGACCGCGAATTCATTCGCCTGGCGCTGATGGGCCAGAAACTGGGCCACAATGTCTTCATCGTCATCGAGAAGGAGTCCGAGGTCCCGCTGGTGATCGAGGAGGCGGCCGAGCTCAAGGTCACGCCCCAGGTCGGCCTGCGGGTGCGGCTGTCGTCCCTGGCGTCGAGCAAATGGGCCGACACCGGTGGCGAGAAGTCCAAATTCGGTCTCTCCGCTGCCCAGTTGCTGTCGGTGATCGAGCGCTTCCGCGCCGCCGGCCTGGAGCAAGGCGTGCGCCTGCTGCATTTCCACATGGGTTCGCAGATCGCCAACCTGGCCGACTATCGCCAGGGTTTCCGCGAAGCCATCCGCTACTATGCCGAGCTGCGCGCCCTGGGCCTTCCGCTGGATCACATCGATGTCGGTGGCGGTCTGGGCGTGGACTACGACGGCACCCATTCGCGCAACGCCAGCTCGATCAACTACGACATGGACGACTACGCCGGTACCGTGGTCGGCATGCTCAAGGAATTCTGCGACCAGCAGGAATTGCCGCATCCGAACATCTTCTCGGAAAGTGGCCGCGCCATGACCGCGCACCACGCCATGCTGGTGATGCAGGTCACCGACGTCGAGCGCCACAACGACAGCGTGCCGGCCAGCGAACGCTTCGAAGGCAAGGCCGAGGTGGTGCAGTGGCTGGCCGAACTGCTGGGCGACACCGATCCGGAAATGGTCACCGAGACCTACTGGCGCGCCACCCAGTACGTCAGCGAAGCCGCCGCCCAGTACGCCTCCGGCACCCTGAGCCTGAGCGACAAGGCGCTGGCCGAGCAGTGCTACTTCGCCATCTGTCGCCGCCTCTACAACCAGCTCAAGGCACGCCAGCGCTCTCATCGCCAGGTGCTCGACGAGCTCAACGACAAGCTGGCCGACAAGTACATCTGCAACTTCTCGGTGTTCCAGAGCCTGCCCGATACCTGGGCCATCGACCAGATCCTGCCCATCGTCCCCCTGACCCGCCTGGACGAGGAGCCGGTGCGCCGTGCCGTGCTGCAGGACCTGACCTGCGACTCGGACGGCAAGATCAAGCAGTACGTCGACGAGCAGAGCATCGAGACCAGCCTGCCGGTGCACGAGGTGCGCGAAGGCGAGGACTATCTGCTGGCGGTGTTCCTGGTGGGCGCCTATCAGGAGATCCTCGGCGACATGCACAACCTGTTCGGTGACACCGACTCGGTGAACGTCTACCAGGACGCCGACGGCAGCGTGCGCCACGGCGGCATCGAGACCCACGACACCATCGAGGACATGCTCAGGTACGTGCACCTCTCGCCCGAGGAACTGATGACCTACTACCGCGACAAGGTCGCCAGCGCGCGCCTCACCGCGCGCGAACGCACCCAGTTCCTCGACGCCATGCGCCTGGGCCTGACCCGTTCCTCCTATCTCGCCAGCTAAGAAGCCGCTCACGATCTGCTGCGCGTCGGCCAAGCGGCGTTGAAAATGCCTTCGAAATGCTCATTTACTATCTGTAAATTCCGCTTTCTCCGGCATTTTCGTCTTGCTTGGCTCTAGCTCGCGAGATCGTGAACAGCTTCTGACGAAGCGAACCCTGGCGGCGGGGCGGGCTCTATAGCCTTGCCGTCAGGATGAGAGGAGGCAGTTATGAAGGGGCGCATGGCGCTGTTGTTGGTGGGCGGTCTGCTGCTGGCCGGCTGCGGCAAGGTCAATCAGGAAAACTATTCCCGGCTCAAGGCCGGCCAGACCAAGGCCGAGGTGGAGCAGGTCCTGGGTGCACCCACGGAATGCGCGGGCGCCCTGGGCGTCACCACCTGTACTTGGGGCGATCGCGGCTCCTTCATCAGCGTGCAGTATCTCAACGACAAGGTGGCGATGTTCGCCGGGCAGGGTCTGCGATGAAAACCTCTACCAAGATTCTACTGCTGGCGGGCGCCGCCGGACTGCTAGCGGCCTGCGCCAGCGGTCCGCGCGAGGTCCCGCCGCTCACCGCGGGCAATGTCGATCTGCAGCGTTACCAGGGCCAATGGTACGAGGTCGCGCGGCTGCCGATGTTCTTCCAGCGCAAGTGCGCCCAGTCCGACGCCAACTATCACGTCATGGCCGATGGCTCGGTGGCCGTGTTCAATCGCTGCCGCACCCTGGACGGCAAGGTCCAGGAAGCCACGGGTACCGCCACCCCGATCAAGCCGGGCGTGACCGATCGCCTGGAAGTGCGTTTCGACACCTGGTTCAGTGGCGTGCTGCCCAATGTGGCCAAGGGACCCTACTGGATCCTCTATGTCGATGACGACTACAAGACCGCCCTGGTCGGCAGCCCGGATCGCAAGTACCTCTGGTTGCTGGCGCGCAAGCCCGAGATTTCCTCGGCGCAGAGCGAGAAGCTGCTGCGTATCGCCCGCGAGAAAGGCTACAACCTCAATCGTCTGGTCTGGCGCGAGACCGACGCCCACATGCCCTAGGCCTCAGGAGCACCCCCGTGAAACTCTGGACCGACGCCTTTTCCGATAACGCCTTCATGCCCAAGCGCCACGAATTCGACGTGGCCGATTTCGGCGCCCACGGAGAGAACATCTCGCCCGCCTTGCAGTGGGCCGATCTACCCGCCGATACCAAGAGCCTCGCGCTGACCGTTTACGATCCCGATGCCCCTACCGGTAGCGGTTTCTGGCACTGGGTGGTGGTCAACATCCCGGTCGGCACCCGGGGTCTGGCGGAAGACGCCGGTCGCGCCGATGGTTCGGGCCTGCCCGCAGGTGCGCTGCAGCTGATCAACGACTACGGCACCCGTGGCTTTGGTGGCGCGGCGCCGCCCAAGGGCGACAAGCCGCACCGCTATATCTTCCAGTTGCATGCGCTCAAGGTTGATCAGCTGCCGGTGCCAGCGGACGCCACCAATGCGGTCGGCCGCTTCATGATCCACCTCAACCAGCTGGCTTCGGCCACCTACACCGGTCTCTACGAGATCAAGTGAGGCAGCGGGCGGACGGGCTAGAACTCGTCCGTCGAGATCGCCAGGCGGATGCCTGCCGCACGCATCTCGGCCAGGAACGCCTCGCCCTGGGCTTCGAAGCCCGGCACCGAATGACTGCAGTCGGTGAGCAGCACCAGGTCCTGGCACCGCTCCCGCGGCCAGTATTCCAGCAGATCGCGCAGGGTACTGGCCACGCAGTGTGACAGCGCCTCGCCCGCCACCAGCAGGGTGTCGGCGGACTGCAACCGGGCGATCAGTCCGGCGTCCACTGCAGTGCCCGGGTCCGCCAGATCCAGGACCTCGGCGCGCAGGGCCGAATAATGTTCGGTGTGGGGATTGCCGCCCTTGGCGATGAATTCCACCAGGCGTCCCTGCTGCCGTCCCCAGCCATTGAGCGCCTGGTGCACATCCTGTTGTACGCCATGGCCCCAGCCACCCACCAGGCAGTGCTCCGGCCAGATCACCAGGCGATAGCGACCCCCGGCCTCCAGGGCCTGCACATAGGCCAGCGCACGGGTGTGCTCGGCCGGATCGCGGGTCTGCCAGCGACCGCTGGCCACGTCGTCCGCGCTGATCTGGGTAAAGGGCGCCGGCGGCCCGCCCCGGGCATCCTGCCAGCCGTGCGGGTGGGCGATGTGCAGCGGCTGGTGGGAATCCAGGGTCACCCGGACCGCGGTGAGTCGGGCACCCAGGCGTTCGATCAGGGCGGCGACACGCTGCAGCCCTGCCACTGCGCCGGGCACTGGCAGGGCTGCCCCCGGCAGGTCGCAGAAATCGTTTTGCGGATCGATCAGCAGCAAGTGCAGCTTGGCATGGGGCATGGCGATCTCCTTGGTGACGGGCTGTCGATGGTGCGGGCGCCGCTGGACGCGAGGCAAGCCCGGGCAGCGTGGAAACCCGGTAAGGTGCAGGTCTATGATGAAGGGGCCGACCCTGCCCCGCGGAGCGCGACATGCTGAATCTGTACCCGGAAATCAAGCCTTACGCCCGCCACGAGCTGGCCGTCGAAGCCCCCCATGTGCTCTATGCCGACGAAAGTGGCTCGCCGGATGGTCTGCCGGTGCTGTTCATCCATGGCGGACCCGGCTCCGGATGCGATCGCCTGAGCCGGCGCTTCTTCGATCCCAATCTCTATCGCATTGTCACCTTCGATCAGCGCGGCTGTGGTCGCTCCACCCCCTATGCCAGCCTGGAGAACAACACCACCTGGCACCTGGTCGAGGACATCGAGCGCTTGCGCGAGCACCTGGGCATCGAGCAGTGGGTACTGTTCGGCGGCTCTTGGGGCTCCACCCTGGCCCTGGCCTATGCCCAGCGCCATCCCGAGCGGGTCAAGGCCATGGTCCTGCGCGGCATCTTTCTCTGTCGCCCGGTGGATCTGCACTGGTTCTACCAGGAGGGCGCGAGCCGACTCTTTCCCGATTTCTGGCAGGACTATCTGCATCCCATCGCTGAGGAAGAACGCGGCAATCTCATTCAGGCCTACTATCGCCGCCTGACCGGCCCGGATGAACTGGCGCAGATGTCCGCCGCCCGCGCCTGGTCCTGCTGGGAGGGCCGTACGGTCACCCTGAGGCCCAATCCCGACGTGCTGGAGAAATTCAGCGAGCATGCCCTGGCCATTGCCCGTATCGAGTGCCACTACTTCATCAACGCTGCCTTTCTCGAACCCGACCAGCTCTTGCGCGACATGCCCAGGATCGCCCATATACCGGCGGTAATCGTGCACGGCCGCTACGACATGGTCTGCCCCCTGGACAATGCCTGGGCCCTGCACCACGCCTGGCCAGGCAGCGAATTGCAGATCATCCGCGACGCCGGTCATGCGGCCAGCGAGCCCGGTATCTGCGACGCCCTGGTGCGGGCGACCGACCAGATCGCCCGTGAACTGCTCGATCTGCCCCAGGAGGCCGAGTGAAGGCGCTGCTGCAAAGGGTCATCAGCGCCAGCGTCGAGGTGGAGGGAGAGACGGTCGGCGCCATAGGCCCGGGGCTGCTGGTCTTTGTCGGCATCGAACCCGCGGATGACGAAGCGGCCTGTGCTCGGATGCTCAAGCGGCTGCTGGAATACCGGGTATTCGCCGACGGCGAACAGCGCATGAATCTGTCCCTGCAGGATGTCGGCGGCGGTCTGCTGCTGGTCTCCCAGTTCACCCTCGCTGCCGATACCCGCAGCGGGCGGCGGCCGAGCTTTTCCACCGCCGCGCCTCCGGCCCAGGGCGAACGGCTGTTCGGTCACCTGGTGGGCCTCGCCCGTGATCTCCAGCCCGAGGTCCAGACCGGGCGTTTCGGTGCGGACATGCAGGTTTCCCTGGTCAACGACGGACCGGTGACATTTTTATTGTCGATTTAGTGAGGGCGCCCCTTACAGCGCCCTGCCAAGTGTCTATGATTGCGCAGTTCGAGTTTGAACGGTCGTCCAACTGGGGAATCATTGACCCCCGAGGGAGTCGGACCACTGCCTATCCGTTTCGCGACTACCCGTCGCCAAACGTATTCGTACGCTGATTTAGGAGGCTGCGTGTTATCTCATTCCAAAGTTAAGCCGGGCAAGCAGGGCTTCGCCCTTGTCGGGCTCTCCATCGCACTGGGCCTGTTCAGTGCCCAGGCCCTGGCCTTCAGCCTGGACGACGTGGCCGCCAAGGCCAAAGAGCTCTCCGGCCAGAAGTTCGTCGCGCCCAAGAGCAACCTGCCCGCATCCTTCAGCGGCATGAAGTATGCCGACTATCAGCAGATCACCTTCAATCAGGACAAGGCCTACTGGAAGGACGCCAAGACGCCCTTCCGGCTGAATTTCTATCACGAGGGCATGCACTACAGCGTGCCGGTGAAGATCAACGAGGTCACCGCCAACAACGTCGAAGAGATCAAATACGATCCCTCGATGTTCAACTTCGGCAATCTGCAGATCGATCAGGCCCAGCTCAAGGATCTCGGCTTCGCCGGATTCAAGGTGCTCTATCCGCTGAACAAGGCGGACAAGCATGACGAGCTGATGACCATGCTCGGCGCCAGCTATTTCCGCGTGATCGGCAAGAACCAGGTCTATGGCCTGTCCGCCCGTGGTCTGGCCATCGACACCGCCCTGCCGTCCGGCGAGGAGTTCCCGCGCTTCACCGAGTTCTGGGTCGAACAACCCCAGTCGGATCGTCGCAACCTGGTGATCTATGCACTGCTCGATTCGCCGCGGGCCACCGGTGCCTATCGCTTCGTGCTGACGCCTGGCAAGGACAGCACCGTCGACGTCGAAGCCAAGGTGTTCCTGCGCGACAACGTCAACAAGCTCGGCATCGCGCCGCTGACCAGCATGTACCTGTTCGGTCCCAACCAGCCGAGCGCCCAGGTCAACTATCGTCCGGCCCTGCACGACTCCAATGGCCTGGCGATCCACGCCGGCAACGGCGAGTGGCTGTGGCGTCCGCTGAACAACCCGCGTCGGCTCTCGGTCAGCACCTACACCATCGAGAATCCGCGCGGTTTCGGTCTGCTGCAGCGCGGTCACGAGTTCTACAAGTACCAGGACCTGGACGAGCGCTACGACAAGCGTCCCAGTGGCTGGGTCGAGCCCAAGGGCGACTGGGGCAAGGGTCATGTCGAACTGGTGGAAATCCCCACCCCGGACGAGACCAACGACAACATCGTGGCCTTCTGGACGCCGGACACCCTGCCGGAGAAGGGCCAGCCGATCGATGTCAGCTATCGCCTGCACTTCACCACCGACGAACCCAACCTGCACACCAAGGACCTGGCCTGGGTCGCTCAGACGCGCCTGTCCACCGGCGATGTGCGGCAGTCCAACCTGGTCCGTCAGACCGATGGCAGCCTGGCCTACATCATCGATTTCGAAGGGCCGAATCTCGACGATCTGCCCGAGGATTCGCAGGTCGGCTCCCAGGTCAGCCTGGACGCCAACGGTGAGCTGGTCGAGAACTCTGTGCGCTACAACCCGGTTACCAAGGGCTATCGCCTGACCTTGAGACTCAAGGTCAAGGATCAGACCAAGCCGGTGGAAATGCGCGCCAACCTCGCCCAGGGTGACAAACCGCTCAGCGAAACCTGGACTTACCAGCTACCTGCCAATGAATAACACCACCCGCGATACCTCGGTCGCCGCCACTGGCGACTACCTCGAACACCTGCCGTTGCCCACCGGGCAGCGGCAGGCGCTGGACCAGACGACCGATGTCGAGTCGCTGCATCGGCAACTGGCCGGTGCCCGCGGCGAGGGCGCCCAGGGCGCCGACGCGGTGATCGCCTCCACCGAGGCGCGTCTGGCCGCCGGTTGGGACGAGACGCTGGACGACGGCGAGCTGCTGGGCAGTGATGCCCAGGGGCGTGTCTTCATCAAGGCCACCCCGCCCATGACCCGCTCCATGATGGTGCCCGATCCCTGGCGCACCAATCCCGTGGCGCGGAGCTGGAAGCGTCTGCTCGGCCGCAAGGACCACAGTCGCTGGCAGCCCGATCCCGAAGCCGATGCCCATGCGCACTGGCGCAAGGTGGGTTCCTTCCGGCGCTTCATCCTGCTCATCCTGATGCTGGTGCAGACCGGTATCGCCACCTGGTACATGAAGGCCGTGCTGCCCTATCAGGGCTGGGCGCTGGTCGATCTCAGCGAGGTCTACCGCCAGGGCTGGGGCGAGTCCATCCGCCAGGTGCTGCCCTATGTGGTGCAGACCAGCATCCTGTTGCTCTTCGCCCTGCTGTTCTGCTGGGTCTCCGCCGGTTTCTGGACCGCCCTGATGGGCTTCTGGCAACTGCTCAGCGGACGTGACAAGTACAGCATCTCGGCCAGCTCCACCGGCACCGAGCCGATCGATCCCCAGTCGCGTACCGCCCTGGTGATGCCCATCGCCAACGAAGACGTGCCGCGGGTCTTTGCCGGTCTGCGCGCGACCTACGAGTCGGTCCGCGCCAGCGGCGAGCTGGAGCACTTCGATTTCTTCATCCTCAGCGACAGCAACGACCCCGACAAATGCGTGGCCGAAGAGAAGGCCTGGCTGGAGCTGTGCCGCGAGGTCGGCGGCTTCGGACACATCTTCTATCGCCGCCGCCGCCGTCGGGTGAAGCGCAAGAGCGGCAACATCGACGACTTCTGCCGTCGCTGGGGCAGCCAGTACAAGTACATGGTAGTGCTCGACGCCGACAGCGTGATGAGTGGCGAATGCCTGTCCAGCCTGGTCCGGCTGATGGAAGCCAATCCCCGTGCCGGCATCATCCAGACCGCGCCCAAGGCGTCCGGCATGGATACCCTGTACGCGCGTCTGCAGCAGTTCGCCACCCGGGTGTACGGACCGCTGTTCACCGCCGGTCTGCACTTCTGGCAACTCGGTGAATCCCACTACTGGGGCCACAACGCCATCATCCGGGTCAAGCCGTTCATCGACCATTGCGCCCTGGCTCCGCTGCCGGGCACGGGTTCGTTCGCCGGTGCGATTCTCTCCCACGACTTCGTCGAAGCCGCCCTGATGCGGCGCTCCGGCTGGGGCGTGTGGATCGCCTACGACCTGCCGGGTAGCTACGAAGAACTGCCGCCCAACCTGCTGGACGAACTCAAGCGTGACCGCCGCTGGTGCCATGGCAACCTGATGAACTTCCGGCTGTTCCTGGTCAAGGGCATGCACCCGGTGCATCGTGCGGTGTTCCTCACCGGGGTGATGTCCTATCTGTCGGCGCCGCTGTGGTTCCTCTTCCTGGTGCTGTCCACGGCGCTGCTGGCGATCCACAAGTTGCTGGAGCCCCAGTACTTCTTCCAGCCCCGCCAGCTGTTTCCGGTCTGGCCCCAGTGGCATCCGGAGCAGGCCATAGCCCTGTTCTCCACCACCTTGATCCTACTGTTCCTGCCCAAGCTGCTCAGCGTGGTGCTGATCATCGCCAAGGGCGCGAAGGAATTCGGCGGTGGGTTGCGGCTGTTCCTCTCCATGATGCTGGAGATGCTCTTCTCGGTGCTGCTGGCACCGGTACGGATGCTCTTCCACACGGTGTTCGTGACGGCCGCCTTCCTCGGCTGGTCGGTGCAGTGGAATTCGCCCCAGCGGGACGACAACGACACGCCCTGGAGCGAAGCCTTCCGCCGCCATGGTTCGCAGATGCTGCTCGGCCTGATCTGGACCGCCGGCGTGGCCTGGCTGGACCCGCGCTTCCTCTGGTGGCTGTCGCCCATCGTGGTGTCGCTGATCCTGTCGGCGCCGGTGTCGGTGATCTCCAGTCGGACCAACCTAGGGCTGGGCAGTCGTCGTCATCATCTGTTCCTGATCCCGGAAGAGTACGCACCGCCGCGCGAACTGGTGGCGACCGACGAGTACCTGCACCTGAACAACCGCAACGCCCTGACCAAGGGCTTCCTGCGCGCCACTGTCGATCCGGTGCTCAATGCCCTGGCCATCGGCATGGCCCGCGGTCGCCATGGCAAGGTGGTGGAGCCGGCCCGTCGGCTGCGCGAAGAGCGGGTGGCGCGGGTCCTGGCCGCCGGTCCCGAGAAGACCAAGGGCGACGACCAGTGGCGTCTGCTCAGCGATCCGGATGGCATGGCGCAACTGCACCTGCAGGTCTGGAAGGCCGAAGAGCACCGCAATTGGCGAGAAGCCTATGCCACCCTGCGGCCACGCTCCCACAGCGATTCCGCTGCGGATGCCCCAGCCAGTCCGGCCAGCATGATCCCGCGGCCCGCCTCCTGAGGAGGCGCTCCGCCCACGAAAAAGCCCCGGTGTCGCAGGACACCGGGGCTTTTTCTTGTACGTGATCCGGCTAGAACAGACGGGCGAGGAGGGCGGGTACCGCGTTCTCGACGCGCAGGATGCGTTCACCGAGCTGCACGGGCGCCAGGCCCGCTTCCTGCAGCTTCTCGACCTCGTAGGGTATCCAGCCACCCTCGGGCCCGATCGCCAGCGTCACGGGCTCTTCGAGGGCACGAGGGCAGGCGGGATAGCTGCCCGGATGCCCGACCAGGCCACGGGTGCCGGCGGCGAGTGCGGGCAGGCGATCCTCGACGAAGGGCTTGAATCTCTTTTCGATCAAAACCTCCGGCAGCACAGTGTCCCGGGCCTGCTCCAGCCCGAGACGCAGTTGCTCCTCGATGGCCTCGGGCGCCAGGAACGGCGTCTGCCAGAAGCTCTTTTCCACGCGATAGCTGTTGAGCAGTACCAGTCGCGCGACGCCCATGGCGGATACGGTCTGCAACACCCGGCGCAGCATCTTGGGGCGGGGCAGGGCCAGCAGCAGGGTGAGCGGGAGCTTGGCCGGCGGCGGCTGATCGAGGGTGACGATCAGGCAGGCCTGGCCGGCATCGAGGGATTCGATGTGGCCGGTACCCATCAGGCCGTTCAGCAGGCCAACGCGCATCCGGTCGCCGGCGGCCGCCTGGTGGACCTCGCGCAGATGGGCGAGACGGCGCGGATCGCGCAGCACGACCCGGTCAGCGGCCGTGAAGTCGGCCGCCTCGAGCAGGATCAGATTCACGGGCGTTCGGCGGGCGGCTGGACGTCGGGACTGGCATCTTCGTCGCTGAGCGGGCGCTCGCGCTTCTGCACGAAGCGACCGAACAGCAGGCCGATCTCGAACAGCAGCCACATGGGTACGGCCAGCATGGTCTGGGAGAAGACATCCGGCGGGGTCAGGATCATGCCGACCACGAAGCAGCCGATGATGACGTAGGGGCGGATCTTCTTCAGGTAGGCGACGTCGACCACGCCGATCCAGATCAGCAGCACGGTGGCCACCGGAATCTCGAAGGCCACGCCAAAGGCGAAGAACAGCGTCAGGATGAAGTCCAGGTAGGCATTCAGATCCGGCATCATCACAGCGCCTTCCGGCGTGATGCTGCTGAAGAAGTGGAAGATGATCGGGAACACCAGGAAGTAGGCGAAGGCCATGCCGGTGTAGAACAGCACGATGCTGGAGATCAACAGCGGGATGGCGACCTTCTTCTCGTGACGATAAAGACCCGGCGCGATGAAGCCCCAGACCTGGTGCAGGATCACCGGCATGGCGATGAACAGCGACACCACCAGGGTCAGCTTGAAGGGTGCGAGGAACGGCGAGGTGACGTCCGTGGAGATCATGGTCGCGCCTTCGGGAAGGACGCGGCGGATCGGCTCGGAAGCGAAGGCATAGATCTTCTGGGCGAAGTAGAACAGGCCGAGGAAGATCAGAAAGGTCGCCAGCACGCATCTGAGGATACGGGTGCGCAATTCGGTGAGGTGCGAGACCAGGGGCATTTCCTGGTCATCGTGTTCGGAGGGCTTGTCGCTCATGGTGCTCTTGGCGGCGTCTGGGGCGGATCCTGCGGGCGTTCGGCAACCACGTCCTGGGGCATGGGCGGAGCAGCGGCGGCGGGCGGTGTCTGGACTTCCGGCGTGGAAGCGGCAGGCTTGGGCCGGTTGTCGCGCTGTTCCACGGACAGGATATGCTCGTTGCGCAATTGCTGGCGAATTTCGTCAGCACCGATCTCGCGCTCCACTTCCTGGCGGATGCTGTTGAAGCTGCGCCTCAGGCGACCGATCCACAGCCCCGCGGTGCGTGCGGCACCCGGCAGGCGTTCCGGGCCCAGCACCAGCAGGGCGACGAACCCCACCAGCATCATTTCGGGAAAGCTGATTCCGAACATGGCGGGGCCTTAGTCCTTGCGTACCACCGGCTCTTCGACCTTGCGGTGCTCGGCGTCGAAGGTCTGGGGGCGATTCAGGGGAGCATTCGGGTTGGCCGTGCTGGTGGTAGGCGTCGGCTGTTCGGCCTTGTCGTCCTCGTCGGTGTGCATGGCCTTGCGAAAGCCCTTGATGGCCTCGCCCACGTCGGAGCCCAGATGCTTCAGGCGTTTGGTGCCAAAGACGATCACCACGACGAGCAGGATGACGATCCAGTGTTTCCAGTCGAAGATACCCATGGTCTTTCCTCGTTGCGAAGCTTGGGGTCAGGATTGAGTGCGGGCGGCCTTTTCGGCGTGCCCGGAGAGGCCGAAACGACGATCCAGTTCGTCCAGCACGGCCTGGGGATGCTGGCCGAGGGCCGAGAGCATGATCAGGCTGTGGAACCAGAGGTCGGCGGTCTCGTAGATGACGTCGTCGTACTGCTGGCTGATGGCGGCGTCTTTCGCCGCGAGAATGGTCTCGACGCTTTCTTCGCCGACCTTTTCCAGGATCTTGTTCAGGCCCTTGTGATAGAGGCTGGCCACATAGGAGGAATCCGGGGCGGCCTGCTTGCGTTCTTCCAGTACCTGCGCCAGACGCGCCAGGGTGTCAGTCATGGCCGTGCCCTCCGGCATAGATGGCTTGGGGATCCTTGACCACCGGGTCGACGGTCGTCCACTCGCCATCGCGCAGCACGCGATAGAAGCAGCTCTCCCGACCGGTGTGGCAGGCGATGCCGCCAAGTTGCTCCACCTGCAGCACCACCACGTCGGCGTCGCAATCCAGGCGCAGTTCGATGACGCGCTGTACGTGACCGGACTCCTCGCCCTTGCGCCACAGGCGGTTGCGCGAGCGCGACCAGTAGACCGCACGGCCTTCGGCGGCGGTCAGGGCCAGGGATTCGCGGTTCATCCAGGCCATCATCAGGATGCGCCCCGAGGTGGGGTCCTGGGCGATAGCCGGTACCAGGCCGTCGCTGTTCCAGTGGATCTCGTCTAACCAGTCGCTCATGAGTCTGTTCAATACTACGAATTAGGGTACTGGGCTCTGTCCGAAAATTGCCTGCGCTCGGTCATGTGGCGTTAAAAATCCGTTCGGAATGCTCATTTACCGTTCGTAAACTCCGCTTCCTCACGGATTTGATTCGCTGGCGCTCACCCTTCGGGCCAGCCCTTGGCTGTTACTCCCGTTGGTCGTTGCGCCTTGCCTGACCTTCGCTCGGCGACTTTTCAGACAGGCCCTAGCCTCGCACAAGACGCAACTCGAATACAGCGGCAGGGCACCAGTGGCTGAGGGCGTGTATTTCGCCCGATAAAAATGACAGGACGGTTACAGCTTAAGGAGTTCAGCGCCTGATCACCAGAACCAGGCCGCCGACCAGCATGGCCCAGGCCGGCCAGGCGTGGGGCTGGGGTTCGAGACCCAGTTGTGCCGCACCCACCAGCAGGACCGCGCCGACCACCCGCACGATCCAGTCGTCGTTGCGTCTGCCCCAGGGATTGGGCGGATCCTTGCGATGCGGCTGGGTGATGCGTTCCAGGGTATCGCGCGCCATCTGCGCCAGATGGGGGATCTGCTCCAGTTGCTGCTGGATATTGCGGGCGACCTGCGGCGGACTCAGCCGCTTGCGCATCCACTTTTCCAGGTAGGGCTTGGCGGTGGACCAGAGATCCAGGTCCGGATAGAGCTGGCGGCCCAGGCCTTCGATGTTGAGCAGGGTCTTCTGCAGGAGCACCAGTTGCGGCTGGATCTCCATGTTGAAGCGGCGCGCCACCTGGAACAGCCGCAACAGCAGCTGGCCGAAGGAAATGTCCTTGAGCGGCTTCTCGAAGATGGGTTCGCAGACGGTGCGGATGGCCGCTTCCAGTTCGTTGACCTGGGTGTTGGCCGGTACCCAGCCGGAGTCGATGTGCAACTGCGCGACCTTGCGGTAGTCGCGCTGGAAGAAGGCCCAGAGGTTGCGCGCCAGATAGTCCTGGTCCTCGGGGGTCAGGCTGCCGATGATGCCGCAGTCCACCGCGATGTAGAGCGGATCCCAGGGCTTGGCGGTGCTGACGAAGATGTTGCCCGGGTGCATGTCGGCGTGGAAGAAGCTGTCGCGGAAGACCTGGGTGAAGAAGATCTCCACCCCTCGCTCGGCCAGCAGCTTGAAGTCGGTGCCCTGGTCGCGCAGGGCGGCCAGGTCGGTTACCGGGATGCCGTAGATGCGCTCCATGACCAGCACCCGCTCGCGGCACCAGTCCCAGTACACCTGGGGCACATAGAGGCGCTCGGAGCCGTCGAAATTGCGTCTGAGCTGGCTGGAGTTGGCCGCTTCGCGCAAAAGGTCCAGCTCGTCGTAGATGGTCTTCTCGTAGTCGCTGACCACGTCCATCGGGTGCAGGCGGCGGGCTTCGGCGGACAGCCGTTCGGCCAGGCGCGCCAGCAGGAACAGCCAGGCGATGTCCTGGCTGATGATGTTCTTAAGCCCCGGGCGCACCACCTTGACCACCACCTCTTCGCCAGTCCGCAGCTGGGCGGCATGGACCTGGGCCACCGAGGCCGAGGCCAGCGGCTGGTGATCGAAGCGGGCGAAGGCCTGCTTGATGGGTACGCCGAGCTGGGACTCGATGAGCGCCACGGCCTTTTCCGGCGGAAAGGGCGGGACCTTGTCCTGCAGGAACATCAGTTCGTCGGCGATATCCTCCGGCATGAGGTCGCGCCGGGTGGAAAGGATCTGCCCGAATTTGACGAACACCGGTCCCAGACCTTCCAGCGCCAGGCGCAGACGGGCGCCGCGCGGCAGGGTCTTGCTCGGACGTGGCAACCAGCGCCAGGGCAGCACGTAGCGGGTGGCACGCAGGTACCAGGGCAGCGGCAGGGCATAGACGATGTCGTCAAGCCGATAGCGGATGACCACGAAGAAGATCCGCAACAGGCGGTTGAGGGCAGCGAACAGCTTCATTCGTCGGGGTTATCCCTGGTGTTGCGGGCGGTGCCCAGGCGGGCGAGACGGGCGTCGAGACGATCCACGTCCAGGCGCAGGGCATCGATCTCGGCGAAGCGGGCCTCACCTTCGAGACGACCCACCAGCTGGCGGCTCTCCTCGTTCAGCCAGTTGGACAGCGTCAGTTGCAGGCTGTCACGGCTCTGTTCACCGAGCGCCTGGCCGCGCCGGGCCAGATCGCCCAGCAGCGCCGCCGGCAGCGGGCCGAGCCAGCGACTGACCTCGTGCTGCCAGTCCAGCTCCAGCTTCTGCAGGATGTCGGCCAGCTCGATCAGCAGGGTGCTGTCGCCTTCCAGACGCACGTCCGGCTGGTGCAGCACCCGCTGCTTGTCACGGGCCAGGGCCAGTTCGGCCAGACGTGTCGCCGGGGCACTCAGGGTGCAGTCGATATCGCCTTCGTGATGGGCGGCGAAATGCAGGCCGTCACCCGCGGGCAGGACGTACAGGCGCAGCGCCGGTTGCCGGGTCTGCACCGCGATCACCCGGCCGGTCAGGCCGGCCAGCCGCGGCAAGGCCACGGGGTCGAGCGCCAGTAGTGGATTCAGGCCACGCTCCAGCGCGGCCAGCAATGCCTGGGTGACGAGGGCCATCAGGGCTTGATGCCGCGATGCAGGGCGACCACGCCGCCGGTCATGTTGTGGAAGGTGACCCGGGCGAAACCGGTCTCTTCCATCATGGCCTTTAGGGTCTGCTGATCGGGGTGCATGCGGATGGATTCGGCCAGGTAGCGATAGCTTTCGGCGTCACCGGCCACCAGCTTGCCCATCAGGGGCAGGAAGCCGAAGGAGTAGGCGTCATAGGCCTTGGACACCAGCGGATTGGTGGGCTTGGAGAACTCCAGCACCAGCAGCCGGCCACCCGGCTTGAGCACGCGCAGCATCGAAGCCAGGGCCTGGTCCTTGTGGGTGACGTTGCGCAGGCCGAAGGCGATGGTGATGCAGTCGAAATGGTTGTCGGGGAAGGGCAGCTTCTCGGCATCCGCCTGGACGAAGCGCACATTGCTGGCGACGCCTTCGTCGAGCAGGCGGTCGCGGCCGACCCGGAGCATGGAATCGTTGATGTCGGCCAGGACCACCTCGCCGGTGGGGCCGACCAGACGGGCGAACTGCTTGGTCAGGTCGCCGGTGCCGCCAGCGATGTCCAGTACGCGGTTGCCACGGCGCACGCCGGAGAGCTCGATGGTGAATCTCTTCCACAGCCGGTGGATGCCCGCCGACATCAGGTCGTTCATCACATCGTACTTGGCCGCCACCGAATGGAAGACCTCCGCGACCTTGTAAGCCTTCTGGCTCTCCGGAACGCTCTGGTAGCCGAAGTGGGTCTGGGATTCGGCCTCGGGGCCTTTGCGCGGATCGCTCATGGGGCTACACCTGGGACAGGGACAAGAGGGCATTCTAGCAGGCCGATCGCCCGGCATGCCCGGCTAAAACCGGGGCTGACCGCTCGGTTCTCGCGATTGGCGACGTGGCGGGCCCTCGCTATAGTCAGGGCCCCTTATCCGGAGTTCCCCGATGTCCCAGATCACCATCGAACGCAGCCATTCGCTTGGCTTGGAAGGCGTTCGCCAGAAGGCCGATCAACTGGCCGAAAAACTCACGCGTGACTATGGGGTGGCCTGCGCCTGGGAAGGCGATACCCTGACATTCACGCGCAGCGGCGTGGATGGACGGATCGAGGTCGGTGAAGACCGGGTGCGGGTGCTGGCGACCCTGGGCATGATGTTCTCGATGCTCAGTGGCCAGATCGAGAAAGAGATCGAGCGCAAGCTGGACAAGGCCCTGGCGGCCTGAGCCAGGGCTAGAGCATCAGCTTGACCGCGCTGACGTGTGGGTCCCGCGTCTTGCCGGCGCGGGCCAGCTGTTCCAGGTAGTCGGCCCAGAGTTCGTCGCGGCGACTGCCCAGTTCATAGAGATAGTCCCAGCTGAACAGACCACTGTCGTGGCCGTCATCGAAGGTCAGCTTGATGGCGTAGCGCCCCGCCGGTTCGACGGCGCTGATGCCGACCTGCTGCTTGCCCCACTGCAATACCGGATTGCCGTGTCCCTGGACCTCGGCCGAAGGCGAGTGCACCCGCAGGAATTCGGCGGGCAGCTCGAAGGTTTCCGCGCCATAGCTGACGCTGAGGGTCTTGGAAGCCTTGTGGAGCTGGATGGCGGTGGGAGTACGCATGGTGAGGTTCTCTGAGCGGTTTTGCAGTCTTTGCCTGAGGCCATCGCGGCCATGGGCCGCTCCTACAGGAGACATCGAACCCTGTAGGAGCGGCCCATGGCCGCGATTACGAATGCACCAAACCTACCGTTACAGTATATAGCGCGACAGGTCTTCGTCCTGCGCCAGTTCGCCCAGGTGGCCGTTCACATAGGCCGCGTCGATGACGATGGGCTCGCCATTCTGCTGGCCAGCGAGGTCGGCGGCGCTGAAGGACACCTCTTCCAGCAGGCGTTCCAGCAGGGTGTGCAGGCGCCGGGCACCGATGTTCTCGGTCTTCTCGTTGACCTGCCAGGCGATCTCGGCAATGCGGGTGATGCCGTCGGCGGCGAATTCCACCAGCAGCCCCTCAGTCTTGAGCAGTTCGCGATACTGCTCGGTGAGGGAGGCATGCGGCTCGGTGAGGATGCGCTCGAAGTCCTGCGGCGTCAGCGCCTTGAGTTCGACGCGAATCGGCAGACGACCCTGCAGCTCCGGCACCAGATCGCTGGGCTTGGACAGGTGGAAGGCGCCCGAGGCGATGAACAGGATATGGTCGGTCTTGACCATGCCCAGCTTGGTGTTGACGGTGCAGCCTTCGATCAGCGGCAGCAGGTCACGCTGCACACCCTCGCGGGAGACATCGGCACCGCTGGTGTTGCCACGCTTGGCGACCTTGTCGATCTCGTCGATGAAGACGATGCCGTGCTGCTCGACGGCTTCCAGGGCGCGGCCCTTGAGTTCTTCCTCGTTGACCAGGCGCGCGGCTTCTTCGTCGCGCACCAGCTTGAGCGCTTCCTTGACCTTGAGCTTGCGCTGCTTGGTCTTGCCCTTGTGCATGCCGGCGAAGAGATTCTGCAGCTGGCTGGTCATCTCCTCCATGCCGGGCGGGGTCATGATCTCGACGCCAGCGGGGGCATCGGCCACCTCGATGTCGATTTCCTTGTCGTCCAGCTGGCCTTCGCGCAGGCGCTTGCGGAACAGCTGACGGGTGTTGCTATCGGTCGATGCCGGCTGGGGCTCGTTGCTGAAGCCCACCGACGGCCGCGCCGGCGGCAGCAGGGCATCGAGGATGCGCTCTTCGGCGGCGTCTTCGGCGCGATGGCGGTTACGCACCATTTCCTGTTCGCGCAGCATCTTCACCGCGGCGTCGGCGAGGTCACGGATGATGGACTCGACGTCGCGGCCGACATAGCCGACCTCGGTGAACTTGGTGGCTTCCACCTTGAGGAAGGGCGCATTGGCCAGCTTGGCCAGGCGCCGGGCGATTTCGGTCTTGCCCACACCCGTGGGACCTATCATCAGGATGTTCTTGGGGGTGACCTCGGGACGCAGCTCGACGGGCAGCTGCATGCGCCGCCAGCGGTTGCGCAGGGCGATGGCCACGGCGCGCTTGGCGTCGTCCTGGCCGATGATGTGGCGATTGAGTTCGTGGACGATCTCGCGGGGGGTCATGGACATGGGCAGTCTCTAAACCGGATCACGCCTGGGGCGCGTCCAGCTCCTCGATGGTCAGGTTGCGGTTGGTGAACACGCAGATGTCACCGGCGATATTCAGGGAGGTCTCGGCGATCTCGCGGGCACTGAGGTCGGTGTGCATGAGCAGGGCGCGAGCGGCGGCCTGGGCATAGGCGCCACCGGAGCCCATGGCGATCAGGCCTTCTTCGGGTTCCACCACGTCGCCGTTGCCGGTGATGATCAGGGAGGCGTCCTTGTTGGCGACCGCCAGCATGGCTTCCAGACGGCGCAGGGCACGGTCGGTACGCCAGTCCTTGGCCAGCTCGACGGCGGCGCGGACCAGATGGCCCTGGTGCTTCTCGAGTTGCGCCTCAAAGCGCTCGAAAAGGGTGAAGGCGTCGGCGGTACCGCCGGCGAAACCGGCCAGCACCTCGCCCCGGTACAGCCGCCGGACTTTCTTGGCGTTGCCTTTCATGACGGTGTTGCCCAGGGAAACCTGGCCGTCGCCGCCGATCACGACCTTGCCGTTGCGGCGTACAGAAACGATGGTGGTCAAGGGAATCTCTCCGCGTTGCTTGGGGCGTCGGCCCCGGTTAAGCGGAGATATGGGGATGGCCGCGGCGCCCTTCAAGCGTCGCGGCGGGGGGATTCGGCAGGTGAGAGTCTGTTCACGGCCTCGCGAGCTAGCGCCAAACCAGGCGAGAATTCTCGAGGAAGCGCAGTTTACGCGTGGTAAATGAGCATTCCGAGAGAATTTTCAGCGCTGTTTGGCCGACGCGCAGCAGGCCATGGGCAGACTCTTTAGTGACCGCGTCGCTGCTGCAGCAACAGATTCTTGAAGCCGCTGCCGGCGAGCTGTTTCTGCGCCTGGGTCAGCTGGTCGCGATCGCTGTAGGGACCGACCAGTACCCGGTACCAGGTGTCGTCCTTGACCTTGCCCGATTCCACGCGCACGTCCTGGCCGAGCATGATGATCTGGGCGCGGACCCGGTCGGCATCGGCCTGGGTGCGGAAGGAGCCGGCCTGGAGGAAGAACAGGGTTACCGGCGGCTGGGCCTTGGTGGTGGCTTCCTTGGGCGGCGTGGCGGCCGGCTGGCCCGGGGTGGTCGCGGGCGTGGCCGACGTCGCGGTCGCCGGCTGGCCAGGTTGCGCCGGGGTCGCGGCGGCATCCGCTTTGGCCGGGGTGGTCGGCTTGGCGGCCGGATTGCGCGGCACGGCGTCCGGCGGCACGATTACCTCGGATTCGGGCAGCAGGGTATAGAAGTCGTACTTGGGCTTGATCGGCGTGGGCGGCGTGCCCTCGGTCTTGCCGGTAGCGGTCGACGACTTGCCATTGCCCGCCGTGGCGGCCGGGCGGCCCTCTTCCGGCTTGGCACGCTGCACCGCCTTGTTGCCTGGTTCGAGCTTCATCAGGAACACCACGAAGGCCCCGATGGCCAGACCCGACGCGAGCCAGACCCAGCCGGGCAGGGGCTGTTTCTTGGGGGCCGAGGTGTTGCGACTGGCGCCGCGCTTGGGTGGGGCTTTCTTGGTGGCCATCAGGCGGTGATCCGTCTCTTACATGCGTTCCAGGGTGTGCAGGCCGAGCAGTTCCAGACCCTGCTTGAGGGTGCGCCCGGTGAGGGCGGCCAGCCGCAGGCGGCTCTGGCGCAGCTCGGGGTCCTCGGCGGTCAGGATCGGACAATTCTCGTAGAAGCTGGAGAACAGGCCGGCCAGATCATAGAGGTAGCTGCACAGCAGGTGCGGGGTGCCCTTGTCGGCAACGCTGGCGAGGATTTCGCCGAATTGCGCCAGGCGACCGCCCAGATCCTGCTCCTGCGGGGCATCCAGGCGGATGCTGCCGGCGGGTTCGCTCTGCTCGGCCTTGCGCAGCACGCTGGCGACGCGGGTGTAGGCGTACAGCAGATAGGGCGCGGTATTGCCCTCGAAGCTGAGCATCTGCTCGAAGTTGAAGCTGTAGTCGCTGGTGCGGTGCTTGGACAGGTCGGCGTACTTGACCGAGGCGATGCCCACCACGCGGCCGATGTGGCGCAGTTCGTCCTCGCTGAAGGGTACCTCGCCACGCTCGGCGCGACCGGCATTGCGCTCCTTGACCAGCTGGTAGGCACGTTCCTCGGCTTCGTCGAGCAGGTCGACCAGCTTGACGGTACCGCCGTCACGGGTCTTGAACGGACGGCCGTCGGCGCCGTTCATGGTGCCGAAGCCCATGTGCTCGAGTTGCATGGTCGGCGCGACGAAGCCGGCGCGGCGCGCCACTTCGAAGGCCATCTGGAAGTGCAGGGCCTGGCGCTGGTCGACGAAGTACAGCGCCCGATCGGCGTGCAGCTGGCGGCTGCGGTAGCGCATGGCGGCCAGGTCGGTGGTGGAATAGAGATAGCCGCCACCGGCCTTCTGCACGATCACCGGCAGCGGATTGCCCTCGGCGTTCTTGAATTCGTCGAGAAAGACGCAGCGGGCGCCATCGCTCTCGGTGAGCAGGCCGGCGGCGTCCAGATCGCTCACCACCTGGGCCAGGTCGTCGTTGTAGGCGCTCTCGCCCTTGACGTCGGCCGGGGTCAGGCAGACGTTGAGGCGGTCGTAGACTTCCTGGCAATGGGACAGGGAGACGGCATTGAAGCGTTCCCAGAGCCGCAGGCAGTGGGCATCGCCGGCCTGCAGCGCCACCACCAGTTCGCGCGCGCGGGCGGCGAATTCCGGCGAGGCGTCGAAGCGACCCTTGGCGGCGCGATAGAACACCTCGAGATCGGCCAGCTCGCCTTCGGCGGCTTGCGGCTGCTCTTCCATGTAGGCCAGAAGCATGCCGAACTGGGTGCCCCAGTCACCCACGTGGTTCTGGCGGATCACTTCGTCGCCGCGGAATTCCAGCACCCGCGCCACCGCGTCCCCGATGATGGTGGATCTCAGGTGACCGACGTGCATTTCCTTGGCCAGGTTCGGCGAGGAGAGGTCCACCACCACGCGCTGACGCGGCTCGTGCCTGGGCACCCCCAGGTGCGGATCGGCGAAGGCCGCATCCAGGCGCGCGGCCAGTTGCGCGTGATTCTGGAAGAAATTGAGAAAGCCGGGGCCGGCGATTTCCACCTTGCTGACCGCCGGATCGGCGGGCAGGGCGGCGAGCAGCTTTTCGGCCAGGTCGCGGGGCTTGGCGCGGGCCGGCTTGGCCAGCAGCAGGGCGACGTTGCTGGCGAAGTCGCCGTGGCTCTTGTCCTTGGTGTTTTCGACCTGGATGGCCGGAGCCACGTCGGCCGGCAGGGTGCCGTCGGCGATCAGGCGGTCGAGGGCGTGCTGGATGAGCTGGCGGATGCTGTCTTTCATGATCATTGGCCTTCGGCGTGCGCCGAGCGCGCACTGCGATGAAAACCCGGCATTATCCGTGGCGAGCCCGGCCTTGCCAATGGTAAGCCAATGCCACTAGAAGAGATCGATGGGATCCACGTCCAGCGACCAGCGCACCTGACGGGCTTCAGGCAGGCTTTCCAGCTGGACGACCCAGATGCCCAGCAGGCGATGCAGAGGCGCGCGGCTGCTGCTTTGCAGCAGCAACTGGGCCCGGTGGCGACCGGCGCGGCGCTCCATCGGCGCCGGTACCGGCCCCAGCAACTCCACCTGAGGCAGGGCGAGATTGACCGCCAGGCCCTCGGCGACGTGATAGGCCGCCTCCAGGAAATTCTCCACCTGGTCCTGGCGATGGGCATCGGCGCGCAGCAGCGCCAGATAGGCGAAGGGCGGCAGCCCGGCGGCGCGGCGCTCCTGCAGAGCCTGGCGGGCAAAGGCCGGATAACCCTCCTCGGCCAGCTGCACCATCAGCGGATGATCGGCCAGATGGGTCTGGATCAGCACCTGCCCCGGCTCCTCGGCGCGACCGGCGCGACCGGCCACCTGGACGATCTGCTGGGCCATGCGCTCGCTGGCGCGGAAGTCGGCGGAAAACAGCCCGCTGTCGGCGTCCAGCACGGCCACCAAGGTCACCTTTGGAAAGTGGTGCCCCTTGGCGAGCATCTGGGTGCCGACCAGGATGCAGGGCACCCCACTGTGGATGGTGCGCAGGAGTTTGCCCAAGGCGTCCTTGCGTGCCGTGGTGTCGCGGTCGATGCGCAGCACCGGGACGTCCGGAAACAGCAGCTGCAGGCGTTCCTCGGCGCGTTCGGTACCGGCACCCACCGGGCGCAGGTCGAGCTTGCCGCAGGACGGGCAATGCCGCGGCGGCGTCTGGCGCTGATCACAGTGGTGGCAGCGCAATTCGCCGGAGCCGCGGTGATAGGTCATGCGCGCATCGCAGCGCGGGCACTGGGCCAGCCAGCCGCAGTCGTGGCAGAGCAGGGTGGGGGCGAAGCCGCGACGATTGAGGAACACCAGCACCTGCTGACCGCGCTCCAGGGTCGCGCCCATGGCCTTGAGCAGTGGCTGGGAGAGGCCGCTGTCCAGCGGACGGCTGCGCACGTCCAGGCGCTCGAAGCGCGGCGGCTGGGCGCCACCGGCACGGAGCGACAGGCGCAGGTGGGCATAGCGCCCCTGGTCGGCGTTGTGCAGGCTTTCCAGCGAGGGCGTGGCCGAGCCCAGCACCACCGGCAGATTCTCGAAGCGCGCGCGAACCACCGCCAGGTCGCGAGCGTGGTACCTCAGGCCTTCCTGCTGTTTATAGGAGGCGTCGTGTTCCTCATCGACGATGATCAGCCCAGGGTGTTTGAGTGGGGTGAACAGCGCCGAGCGGGTGCCGACCACGATGTCCAGTTCGCCATCGCGGGCGGCCAGCCAGATATCCATGCGCTCGCGATCGGTCAGCGCCGAGTGCAGCAGGGCGATGCGGGCATTGAAGCGCTGCTCGAAACGCCCCAGGGTCTGCGGGCCCAGGTTGATCTCGGGGATCAGTAGCAGCGCCTGGCGCCCCGCTTCCAGGGTGGCGCGGATCAGTTGCAGATAGACCTCGGTCTTGCCGCTGCCGGTCACCCCTTCCAGGAGATGGCAGTGGAAGCCGCTGCCGGCGCGGACCGCTTCGTAGGCCAGGCGCTGCTCGCTGTTGAGTGGCAACTCGGCCTGGGCCAGCCAGGAACCCTGGTGCCGCGTCGGCTGGTGATAGCGGGTCTCCACCGTGACCAGGCCCTTGGCCTGCAGCAGATCGAGACTGTCCTTGACCAGGCCGAGCTGACCGAGCAATTCGTGCAGCACCCCGTGGGGGTGCTGGCGCAGGGTCTTGAGTGCCTCGCGCTGGCGCGGCGCGCGGGCCAGGCGTGGATCTTCCGGGCGCGCATCGGGCTGGGCGATCCAGAAGCGCTGCAGTCGTCGCTCGGCCGGCTCCCCCTGACGCAAAAGGGCAGGAAGTGCCCAGCTCAGGGTGTCGCCGAGGCTGTGCTGATAGTACTGGGCAGACCACTGGCAGAGCTCGAACAGCGCGCTGGGCAGCGGCGGACGCTCGTCGAGCAGTTGCAGTGCCTTGCGCAGCTTGTCCGGCGGCACCTCGGTTTCCCGGGCCACCTCGATCAGCACCCCGACCACCTCGCGGCGACCGAAGGGTACCCGCAGCCGCACGCCCGGGCGCAACTGCTCCTCGACCACTCCCTTGGGCGGCAGATAGTCGAACAGGCGGCGCAGTGGGGAGGGCAGCGCCAGGCGCAGGATCAGGGGCACGGCAGGGCTCGCAGGAGGAAAGCCCGATGGTAGCAGACGGGCGGTGAGGGGGCTGCTTGCACCTCCTATCTGCTCTGGTATGATTTGCAGCCCAAATCTGTGCGGTATCCGGCAATGGCGCCGGGTGGCGGCACAGCTAGACCCCGAGGATAGTCCCATGAAAGCTGATATCCATCCGCAGTACGATGCCATCGAAGCCACCTGCAGCTGCGGCAACGTCATCAAGACCCGCTCGACCCTGAGCAAGAACATTCACCTGGACGTCTGCTCCGAATGCCACCCGTTCTACACTGGCAAGCAGAAGGTCCTGGACGCTGGCGGCCGTATCGATCGCTTCAAGCAGCGCTTCGGCGTGTTCGGCAGCAACAAGTAATGCGCTGCCGTCGGCCATCTCTGCATGGTTCGACACTGAAAAAGGCGTCCCTCTGGGGCGCCTTTTTTGTTTGTGGCCTAGCTGGCGCCCCGGTGGCCCAGGCGGCGGACTGTCCGTTGCTGCCGGGCGGACAGGAGGTCGTGGTCCGCCAGGTGGTCGACGGCGATACCCTGCGCCTGGTCGACGGCCGTTCGGTGCGCCTGATCGGCGTCAATGCTCCGGAGCTGGGCACGTCCGGCGGTACCGCCCAGCCCTATGCCGAGGCGGCGCGTCGGCGGCTGCTTGAGCTGGTCGCGGCCAGCGACCAGCGCCTGCGGCTGGTGCCGGGCAGCGAGGCGACCGACCACTATGGTCGCACCCTGGCGCATCTCTATGATCGCCAGGGCGGCAACCTGGAAGCCCGGCTGATAGCCGAGGGCTTCGGCTATGCCGTCGCCATCGCGCCCAATACCCGGCTGGCCGCCTGTCAGGCCGCCGCGGAAAGCCAGGCGCGCAAGGCGCGACGGGGCGTCTGGAAGCAGGATCCGACCATCGCCTCGACCCGCTTGGAAGAGAGTGGTTTCGCCGTGGTGCGGGGGCGTCTGCTGGACGTCGAGCGCAATCGTGGCGGCCTCTGGCTGCAGTTCGAAGGCGATCTGGTGGTCAATGTCCCCGAGCGCTTCGTCGCGGCCTTCGACGAGGTGCCGCTGCGCCAATGGACAGGGCGCGACCTCGAAGCCCGAGGCTGGATCGTCGATCGCAGTCGGCGCCAGGAAGCGGGTCGCGGGCGCTGGCAGATGACCCTGAGCGACCCGCACATGCTGGGTTTGCGGGTTGAATCGTTTTAGCCGAAAGTCGTATTGCGATTGATTTCAGGCATATGGCCGATTGCTTGTGGCACCTTGAGTCTTTGCGTATTCTCGCCCGACCCAAGACCCACACCACGCGGATATACCAATAATGTCTGATCTCAAAACCGCCGCCCTCGAATACCACGCCCAACCGCGCCCCGGCAAACTCAGCGTCGAGCTGACCAAGCCCACCGCGACCGCCCGTGACCTGTCCCTGGCCTACAGTCCCGGCGTCGCCGAACCGGTCCGCGAGATCGGTCGCGATCCCGAACTGGCCTACCGTTACACCGGCAAGGGCAACCTGGTCGCCGTGATCTCCGACGGTACCGCCATCCTCGGCCTGGGCAACCTCGGCCCGCTGGCCTCCAAGCCGGTGATGGAAGGCAAGGGCGTGCTGTTCAAGCGCTTCGCCGGTGTGGACGTCTTCGACATCGAGGTGGACGCCGAGAGCCCCCAGGCCTTCATCGACACCGTCAAGCGCATCTCCATCACCTTCGGCGGCATCAACCTCGAAGACATCAAGGCGCCCGAGTGCTTCGAGATCGAGCGCGCCCTGATCGAGCAGTGCGACATCCCGGTCTTCCACGATGACCAGCATGGCACCGCCATCGTCACCGCCGCCGGCATGCTCAACGCCCTGGAAATCGCCGGCAAGCGTCTGGAAGACGCCAAGATCGTCTGCCTGGGTGCCGGCGCTGCCGCCATCTCCTGCATGCGCCTCCTGGCCAGCATGGGCGCCAAGGTCGAGAACATCTACATGATCGACCGTCAGGGCGTGGTCCACAGCGGTCGCAGCGACCTGAACCAGTACAAGGCGGCCTTCGCCACCGAGACCAGCAAGCGCACCCTGGACGACGCCCTCGAAGGCGCCGATGTCTTCGTCGGTCTGTCCGGTCCGAACCTGTTGTCGGCGGAAGGCCTCAAGCGCATGGCGGCCAACCCCATCGTCTTCGCCTGCTCCAACCCGGATCCGGAAATCACCCCCGAGCTGGCCCACGCCACCCGCGACGACGTGATCATGGCCACCGGTCGCTCCGACTATCCGAACCAGGTCAACAACGTGCTGGGCTTCCCCTTCATCTTCCGCGGTGCCCTGGACGTTCGCGCCCGGGTGATCAACGAAGAGATGAAGATCGCCGCGGCCCTGGCCCTGCGTGATCTGGCCAAGCTGCCGGTGCCCAAGGAAGTCTGCGCCGCCTACAACGTCGACAGCCTGAGCTTCGGTCGCGAGTACATCATTCCCAAGCCGATGGACGCGCGCCTGATCACCCTGGTATCCGATGCCGTGGCCAAGGCCGCCATCGAGACCGGCGTGGCCACGCTGCCCTATCCGGCGAACTATCCGCTGAAGTCGGTGGATGACGTCTTCGCCAAGTAAGGCCCGAAGCAAAAAAAACCCCGCCAAGGCGGGGTTTTTTATTGGGCGCGGATCAGAAGATGTCCATGGGCACGTTTTCGCTGGAGGGCAGTGGCGTGCCGGGCGCGACGCCGGGCGGCAGCTCGTCCAGGCTCGGCGGGGTGTCCTCGCTCTTGAACAGCTCGAAATAGGCGTTGGGCGTGCCGGGCGGCGCGGCGCGACCCGTGGTGGGATCGACGCGGATGGAAACGATGCCGTCCGGTTCCTTGAGCTGATGCGGCGGCTTGTCCTTGAGCGCCGCGCCCATGTAGCTCATCCAGATCGGCAGGGCCACGGTGCCACCGAATTCCTGGCGACCCAGGGTCTCGGGCTGATCGAAGCCGGCCCAGACCGTGGTCACGTAGTCGCCGTTGTAGCCGGAGAACCAGGTGTCCTTGGATTCGTTGGTGGTGCCGGTCTTGCCGGCCAGGTCGTTGCGACCCAGTTCCAGCGCCTTGCGCCCGGTACCGCGCTTGATCACGTCCTGCAGCATGCTGTTCATGATGAAGGCGTTGCGCGGGTCGATGACCTGGGGCGCGAACACCGGCGGCGGATTGGCCGGATCGGCAGCGGTGGTATCGGCCACCGGTGTGACCTCGACGCCGGCTGCGGCCTTGGCCTGCACCTGCTGGGGCACCCGCGGCGCGGCAGTGCGATAGACCACCTTGCCGTCGCGATCGGTCACGTGATCGACCACGTAGGGCGTCACCTTGTAGCCTTCGTTGGCGAACACCGACCAGCCGGTGGCCACCTCCAGCGGCGTCAGGCCCGGGGTGCCGAGGGCGAGGGACAGGTTGCGCGGCAACTGATCGCGCTCGAAGCCGAAGCGACTGACGTAATCCAGCGCATAGTCGATGCCGATGGCCTGCAGCACCCGGATGGACACCAGGTTGCGCGAGCGATACAGCGCCTCGCGCAGGCGGATGGGGCCGAGGAAGGTGTTGTTGTCGTTCTTCGGTCGCCAGGCTTCGTCGGGATTCTCGTCCATGAAGACGATGGGCGCATCGTTGACCAGGCTGGCGGCGGTGAAGCCCTTCTCCAGGGCCGCGCTATAGATGAACGGCTTGAAGCTGGAGCCGGGCTGGCGGCGGGCCTGGGTCGCGCGGTTGTAGTTGCTTTGCTCGAAGGAGAAACCACCGATCAGGGCGCGGATGGCGCCATCCTGGGGATCAAGCGACACCAGGGCGCTCTGCGCCTTGGGGATCTGCGAGAACTTCAGGCTGCCATCGTCCTGGCGCTGCACCCGGATCAGGTCGCCGACCTTGACCACGTCGGCCGGACCGTTCGGGCGCGGCCCCAGGCTGTTGGCGCTGAGGTAGGGGCGTGCCCACTTCATCGAGTCCCAGGAGACCGCCTCTTCCTTGCCCTCGCGGGTCAGGACCAGGATGCCGCTCTTCTCCACCTGGGTGACGATGGCCGGATCCTGGCCGCCGACAATGCGCTGCTTCTGGATCAGCGCGGTCCACTCGGGGCGGCTGCGGTTGGGCCACTGGGCCTCGGGGCCGCGATAGCCATGGCGGCGGTCATAGTCGGTCAGGCCGTCGCGCACGGCGTTGAAGGCGTCCGTCTGCAGCCGGCTGTCGATGGTGGTATAGACCTGATAACCGTCGGTATAGGCGTCGCCGCCGTAGCGCCCGACCATTTCCGCCCGCGCCATTTCGGCGATGTAGGGAGCGTTGAGTTCAGGCACGGCGACGTGGTGGTAGGCCTCGAGCGGCTCGGCGATGCCGGCCTGGTAGGCCGCCTGATCGATATAACCGAGCTTGAACATGCGTTCGAGGATCCAGTTGCGTCTTTCCAGGCTACGCTCAGGATTAGCGACCGGGTTGTAGCGCGACGGCGCCTTGGGCAGACCGGCGATCATCGCCATCTGGGCGACGGTCAGGTCCTTGATGGACTTGCCGTAGTAGACCTGGGCGGCGGCCTCGATACCGTAGGCGCGGTTGCCCAGGTAGATCTTGTTGACGTAGAGCTCGAGGATCTCGTCCTTGCTCAGTTGGCGCTCGATTTGCAGCGCCAGGAGGATCTCGGTGAATTTGCGCGAGAAGCTGCGTTCGCTGGTCAGGAAGTAGTTCTTGGCGACCTGCATGGTGATGGTGCTGCCGCCGGTCTGGATATGTCCGGTCTTGACCAGCTGGCTCACTGCGCGCGCCAGGCTTTTCACATCCACGCCATAGTGATTGGCGAAGTTGTCATCCTCGGCGGAGAGCAGGGCATGGATGAAGTTGGGCGGTATCTCGTTGAACCGCAGCGGCGAGCGGCGCATTTCGCCGAATTCGGCGATGAGTTTGCCGTCCGCGCTGTACACCCGCAGAGGGATCTGCAGTTGCACGTTTCGCAGGGCGTCGATGGAGGGCAGGCTGGGGCTGAGGTAGAGGAAGGCACCGCTGAGACCCAGCAAAAGGCTGCAGACCAGGGCGACCAACGACCACCAGAAAAATTTCAGAACACGCATCAAGAGACTTTTCGAATGGAAAGAAGGAAAGGGCGACAGGTGAGGGTCAGCCTACACGGCGTCGCCATTATAGGCGCGTTTGGCGGTTGGCCGCTATTTGCTCGGGTGTCAAGTCTGTTATCTAATGCCCGTCCGCGGAAGACCACCGTCGCTCATAGGGAACTGATGTGCTAGGGCTATTCAGAAAGAAGGCGAATACGCTGCTGGGTATCGACGTCAGTTCGACATCCGTGAAACTCATCGAGTTGAGCCGTTCAGGCGGACGCTACCGGGTGGAGGCCTATGCGGTCGAGCCCCTGCCGGCCAATGCCGTGGTGGAAAAGAACATCGCCGAACTCGAAGGCGTGGGCCTGGCCATCGGCCGGGTGCTGGTCAAGGCGCGCAGCTCCGCGCGCAGCGCTGCGGTGGCCGTCTCCGGCTCGGCGGTGATCGCCAAGACCATCGAGATGGATGCCGGCCTGACCGACGACGAGCTGGAAAACCAGATCAAGCTGGAAGCCGACCAGTACATTCCCTATCCGCTGGACGAGGTCGCCATCGACTTCGAGGTGCAGGGGCCGTCGCCGCGCAACGCCGAGCGCGTCGAGGTGCTGCTGGCCGCCTGCCGGAAGGAAAACGTCGAGGTTCGCGAGGCGGCCCTGGCGCTGGCCGGTGTCGCGGCCAAGGTGGTCGACGTCGAGGCCTATGCCTTGGAGCGCGCCTACCAGTTGCTGGCCAACCAGCTCGGCGGCCATGTCGACGACCTGACCGTGGCGGTGGTCGACATCGGCGCCACCATGACCACCCTGAGCGTGCTGCACAACGGCAAGACCATCTATACCCGCGAGCAGTTGTTCGGCGGTCGTCAGCTCACCGAGGAAATCCAGCGCCGCTACGGCCTCTCGGTGGAGGAGGCCGGTCTGGCCAAGAAGCAGGGTGGATTGCCGGACGACTACCAGAGCGAGGTGCTGACGCCCTTCCGCGAGGCCGTGGTGCAGCAGGTGGCGCGTTCGCTGCAGTTCTTTTTCGCCGCCGGGCAATACAATGATGTGGACTACATCTTGCTTGCTGGAGGAACCGCGTCAATTTCCGGACTCGACCGCTTGATCCAGCAGAAAATCGGCACCCCCACGGTCCTGGCCAATCCCTTCGCCGACATGACCGTCAGCAATAAGGTCAATGCGGCAGCCCTGGCGGGTGACGCCCCGGCGCTGATGATCGCCTGCGGCCTGGCCATGAGGAGTTTCGACTAGATGGCCCGCATCAACCTCTTGCCCTGGCGGGAGCAGCTGCGCGAAGAAAGGCGCAAGCAGTTCCTGGTGATCCTGGGCGGTATCTTCGTGCTCTCGTGCGGCGCCGTGTTTCTCGGGGATCAGTACCTGTCCGGCGAGATCGCCCGGCAGGAGGCGCGCAACGCCTTCATCCAACAGAACATCGCCCAGCTGGACGTGCGCATCAAGGAGATCAGCGAACTCAAGACCCGTCGTCAGCAACTGCTGGCGCGGATGAAGATCATCCAGGACCTGCAAGGCAACCGCCCGGTCATCGGCCACGTCTTCGACCAGTTGGTGCGTACCCTGCCGGACGGCGTCTACTTCCGCGAGCTGAAGATGCAGGGCGACACCCTGTCGATCAGCGGCGAGGCGGAATCCAACAACCGCGTCTCCAACCTGATGCGTAACCTGGATGCCTCCGACTGGTTCGCGTCGCCTACGCTGATCGAGGTCAAGGCGACCACTGCCGGAGCGGTGGACCAGGCCAACACCTTCCAGCTCACTGTCAAGCAGACCCAGCCCGGCGCCCCCGTTGCCCCGGCCCCGCTCGCCAAGGGAGGCAAACCATGAGTCTCGCCGATTCCCTGGCCAGCCTGCGCAAGGTTGACATCAACGAACTCAGCCTGGAGAACCTCGGTTCCTGGCCCAAGCCGGTCAAGGTCATCGCCTGCCTGCTGATCATGCTGGTGGTGCTGCTGCTCGGCTATCAGTTCCATCTCAGCGACATGCAGGCCCAGCTGGACAGTCAGCGCAATCAGGAAGAGACGCTCAAGCAGCAATACGCCAGCAAGGCCTTCCAGGCCGCCAATCTGGATGCCTACAAGCAGCAGATGGTGGAGATGGAGGAGTCCTTCGGTGCCCTGCTGCGGCAACTGCCCGGCGATACCGAGGTGCCGGCGCTGCTGGAAGACATCACCCGCACCGGTCTCGGCAGCGGTCTGGAATTCGAGCAGATCAAGCTGCTGCCCGAAGTCACCCAGCAGTTCTACGTCGAGTTGCCGATCCAGATCACCGTGGTGGGCAACTATCACGACCTGGCGACCTTCGTCAGCAGCGTCTCCAGCCTGCCGCGCATCGTCACCCTGCACGACTTCGATCTCAAGCCGGTGGACGACAAGAATGCCAATGGTGGCGGTACGGTCTCCGGAGGCGGCGGCAAGTTGCGCATGAACGTCCTGGCCAAGACCTACAGGTACAACGACAAGGGGCTCGGCAAATGAGGACGCCCCTGTTGCTTTGCCTGCTGACCGGCGTGCTGGTCGGCTGTGGTTCCAGCGATACCAGCGATCTGCAGGCCTTCATGGACGAAACCCGGGCCAAGCCGCGCGGTTCCATCGAGCCGCTGCCGCAGTTTCGCGCCTACGAACCCTTCACCTACGCCGCCGCGGCCCTGCGCAGCCCCTTCCAGGCGCCGGTGCGCATCGATCCCACGGTGCGCCAGCGCGGAACCGGCAACATCAAGCCGGACGCGAATCGGCCCAAGCAGTTTCTCGAAGGCTTCAACATCGAGACCTTCAGCATGGTCGGCATCCTGGCCAATGCCAGCGGCCGCTATGCTTTGGTCAACGGTGCCGGGGGCGTGCATCGCGTCAAGGTGGGGGACTACCTGGGGCGCAACGATGGGCGCATCACCAAGATTACCGATGGCGAGATCGACGTGATCGAAATCGTCCCGGATGGCGAGGGTGGCTGGCTGGAACGGCCGCGCACCATCACCTTGAAGGAAAAGACTTAAATGGGCAGGGCGAGCACTGTGAACACTACTATCGCGGGACGACTGGGACTGGCCCTGCTGCTGAGCAGCCTGGCCGGTCAGGCCCTGGCAGCCGATCTGCAGGCCTTGAACGTCGCCTCCCTGCCCGGGGATCGTATCGAACTCAAGCTGACCTTCGATCAGCCGGTGCCGGTGCCCAAGGGCTACACCATCGAGCAGCCGGCGCGGATTGCCCTGGATCTGCCCGGCGTGGCCAACAAGCTGGGTACCAAGAGCCGCGAGCTGGGCAATGGCAATGCTCGCAGCGTGACGGTGGTCGAGGCGGGAAATCGCACCCGCCTGATCATC
The DNA here is from genome assembly GCF_028640825.1 of Pseudomonas sp. LA5. Lineage (NCBI taxonomy): Bacteria > Pseudomonadati > Pseudomonadota > Gammaproteobacteria > Pseudomonadales > Pseudomonadaceae > Pseudomonas > Pseudomonas sp. LA5. The sequence goes on along the minus strand of NZ_JAQYZY010000033.1, from coordinate 30,573 downwards.
AACCTCACCAACCTGGCCAGCTACGACACCCGGGCCGACGGCCGCAACCTGTTCGTCACCATCGGCGGCACCGCCGGTCGCCAGACTGCCAGCGCCCAGGCCAATCTGACGCCCAACCTGCCGCGCGCCGCCGCGCCGGCCACCGTGACCGCACCCTCGTCCGCCCCCCTGCCCGGTGCGGTCGCCCGCACGCCGCTGCCGCCGACCCAGGCCACTTCCACCGTAGCGGCCATGACCGCGCCGCGGCCGCAACTGCGCGGCAAGGCGATCCGCCATATCGATTTCCAGCGGGGTCCCCAGGGCGAGGGCAACGTGGTCATCGACCTGAGCGAGACCGGCATCAACCCGGACATCCAGGAGCAGGGCGGCAAGATCCGCCTGACCTTCGCCGGTACCCAGCTGCCCGAAGAGCTGCGCGTGCGCCTGGACGTCAAGGACTTCGCCACCCCCGTGCAGTTCGTCAACGCCTCCGCTGACAGCGGCGGGGCGTCCATCGTCATCGAACCGACCGGGACCTACGACTACCTGGCCTACCAGACCAACAATCGTCTGACCCTGAGCGTCAAGCCGCTCACCACCGAGGAAAAGGAAAAGCGCGCAGCCGATCGCTTCACCTATACCGGTGAAAAACTGTCGCTGAATTTCCAGGACATCGACGTCCGCTCGGTGCTGCAGCTGATCGCCGATTTCACCAATCTCAACCTGGTGGCGAGCGACACCGTGCAGGGCAACATCACCCTGCGCCTGCAGAACGTGCCCTGGGACCAGGCGCTGGATCTGATCCTCAAGACCAAGGGTCTCGACAAGCGCCAGATCGGCAACGTGCTGCTGGTTGCACCGGCCGACGAGATCGCCGCCCGCGAGCGTCAGGAGCTGGAATCCCAGAAGCAGATCCAGCAGCTGGCCCCGCTGCGTCGCGACCTGATCCAGGTCAACTACGCCAAGGCCGCCGATATCGCCAAGCTGTTCCAGTCGGTGACCAGCGCCGACAAGACCGCCGACGAGCGCGGCTCCATCTCGGTGGACGAGCGCACCAACAGCATCATTGCCTACCAGACCCAGAATCGCCTGGACGAACTCCGGCGCATCGTCTCGCAGCTGGACATCCCGGTGCGCCAGGTGATGATCGAGGCGCGGCTGGTGGAGGCCAACGTCGACTACAGCAAGCAGCTGGGCGTGCGCTGGGGCGGTAACGCCAGTTCGGGCAACTTCGCGGTCTATGGCAAGGACGGCGCCACCACGGTCGATCCTACTACCGGTCAGGCCTTCCTGCCGGGCACCAGTACCGTGGGTAATTTCACTTCTACCAACGGCGTCGCGCCCACGCCCTTCGTCGACATGGGCGTTTCCGGCAGCACCTCGGGCATCGGCGTCGGCTTCATGGTCGGTGGCAAGATGCTCGACCTGCAGCTGTCCGCGCTGCAATCCAGTGGCAATGGCGAAATCATCTCCCAGCCCAAGGTGGTGACCTCGGACAAGGAGACCGCCAAGATCCTGCGCGGTACCGAGATCCCCTACCAGGAAGCCAGCTCCAGCGGTGCCACCAGCACCAGCTTCAAGCAGGCTGCCCTGTCGCTGGAGGTCACACCGCAGATCACCCCGGACAACCGCATCATCATGGAGGTCAAGGTCAACAAGGATGCCCCTGACTACCAGAATGCCCTCAACGGCGTGCCGCCGATCAGCAAGAACGAGGTCAATGCCAAGGTGCTGGTGAGCGATGGCGAGACCATCGTGCTGGGCGGGGTGTTCTCCAATACCCAGACCAAGTCCACCACCAAGGTGCCGATGCTGGGGGATATTCCCTATGTCGGCCGACTGTTCCGCCGGGATTCGGTCACCGACAGCAAAGTCGAGCTGCTGATCTTCCTCACGCCGCGTATCATGAACAACCAGGCGATAGCGGTTGGTCGATGACATAAGTGCGTAATCTGTTTCTCGTAGGACCGATGGGCTCGGGCAAGAGCACCATCGGCCGGCTCCTGGCGAAGGAATTGCGGCTGCCGTTCAAGGATTCCGACAAGGTAATCGAAGAACGTACCGGTGCCGACATCCCCTGGATCTTCGATGTGGAAGGCGAGCAGGGCTTTCGCGAGCGCGAACGCGCTGCGATCGCCGAGCTGTGCGCGGAAAACGGCCTGGTAATGGCCACCGGCGGGGGCGCCGTGCTGCGCGAGGACAATCGCCAGGCGCTCAAGCACGGCGGACGGGTCATCTATCTGCATGCCTCCATCGAGCAGCAGATCGAACGCACCTCCCGCGATCGCAACCGTCCCCTCCTGCAGACCGCCGATCCTGCGGCGGTGCTGCGCAATCTCATGGCCATGCGCGACCCGCTGTACCGCGAGATCGCCGATATCATCATCGAGACCGACGAGCGGCCACCCCGGCTGGTCGTGCTGCAGATACTCGACCGTCTGAAAGCCCTGGCGCCGCATTAAAGCCGCAAGCGTTCTGCGCTATGCTAGGCGCCCTTTGAATCAAGGTGACGGCATGCGGACTCTTCACGTCGAGCTCGGTGAGCGCAGCTACCCGATCTACATCGGCCAGGGCCTTCTGGATCGGCGGGACTGCTTCCTGCCCCATCTCGCCGGGCGCAAGGTGGCGATCGTCACCAATGAAACCATCGCGCCGCTCTATCTGGAGCGCCTGCTGCGCACCCTGGGCGACCGCCAGGTCAGCTCGATCGTGCTGCCCGATGGCGAGGCGCACAAGAACTGGGAAACCCTGCAGCTGATCTTCGACGGCCTGCTGCAGGATCGCCATGATCGCAAGACCACCCTCATCGCCCTCGGTGGCGGGGTGATCGGCGACATGGGCGGATTCGCCGCGGCCTGCTATCAGCGCGGGGTGGACTTCATTCAGGTGCCGACCACGCTGCTGTCCCAGGTCGATTCCTCGGTGGGTGGCAAGACCGGCATCAACCACCCGCTGGGCAAGAACATGATCGGCGCCTTCTACCAGCCCAAGGCCGTGGTCATCGACACCGACAGCCTGGCGACCCTGCCGGCGCGCGAACTGTCGGCGGGTCTGGCCGAGGTCATCAAGTACGGCCTGATCTGCGACGAACCCTTCCTCGGCTGGCTCGAAGAGCATGTCGAGGCGCTGCTGGCGCTGGACCAGCAGGCCCTCACCCAAGCCATCGAGCGTTCCTGCGCGGCCAAGGCCCAGGTGGTCGGCAGCGACGAGCGCGAGTCGGGCCTGCGTGCCATCCTCAATCTCGGCCATACCTTCGGTCACGCCATCGAGACCCACCAGGGCTATGGCGTCTGGCTGCATGGCGAGGCGGTTTCCGCCGGCATGGTCATGGCGTTGCAGATGTCCCTGCTGCTGGGCTGGCTCACGGCTGCCCAGCGCGACCGCGCCCTGCGCCTGCTGGTCCGGGCGGGGCTTCCCGTGGTACCGCCGGCGGACATGCAGCCGGCCGATTTCGAACGCCTCATGGCGGTGGACAAGAAGGTCCTGGATGGACAACTCCGGCTGGTACTGCTCAGTGACCTGGGCCAGGCCGTGGTGACCGCCGACTTCGCCCGCGACATTCTCGAGCAGACGCTGCGTACCGATTACCAAGCGCTGACCGCCCAGTAAGGAGAACAAGAGAGTCCCATGTCCAATCTGCACGCCGACGAAGCCTTCCTCGGTCACTATCAGTTCACTCACGACCCGTTCGCCGCCCGCGTTCCCGGTTTCAAATTCTTTCCGGCGCAGCGCAAGCCGGTGCTGGGCCAGTTGCATCATCTGGCCCGCTACAGCCAGCTGCTGCTGGTGGTCAGCGGCCCTGAGGGCAGTGGCAAGACGCTGCTGCGCCAGGCGCTGGCGGCCAGTACCAAGAAGGAGGCCGTGCACTGCGTGGTGATTTCCGCGCAGAACGGCGGCGACGCCCGTACCGTGCTGGCCCAGGTCGCCAAGGGCGTGGGCGCCGACAGCCAGACGCCGGCGGCCATTCTCGCGCAGGCGGCGGAAGTGCGCCTGGCGGGGCAGGAGGTCTACATCCTGGTGGATGACGCCGAGGCGCTGGCCACCCCCGCGCTGGAAGCCCTGCTGGAACTGGCCGGTGGCGGCGAAAAGGAGCGCCTGCACGTCTTCCTGTTCGGCGAAGCGGAAGTGGTGATGCGCCTGGAAGACATCGCCCAGGGCGAAGAGCGCTATCACGCCATCGAGTTGCTGCCCTACAGCGAGAGCGAGGCCGAGGAATATCTGGCCCAGCGCCTGGAGGGTGCCGGCCAGGGCCTGGAGATCTTTACCGACGAGCAACTCGCGACCATCCACCAGCGCTCCGGCGGCTGGCCCGGTCGGCTCAACGAAGAAGCCCGGGATGTCCTGGTGGCGGGCATGAGCGCCCGGCGCAAGAAGGCCGCCGCACCGGCGAAGGGCTCGCGCAATCTGCTGGCGGCGCTGCCGCGCAAGCACCTGGTCATTCTCGGGGTGGTGGTGCTGGCAGTCGGCGCCGCGGCGCTGTCGCTGAAGGGCGGCAAGAGCGAGGCCCCGGCCACCGGCACGGCCGGACAGGACCTGCCCATGGGTAGCCAGAACACCGCCTCTGCCGGCAAGGACGCCCAAGGGGCGCCCATCCAGTTCGACGGCTCTTCCAAGCCGCTGCCCCTGCCGCTGGTGGGTGAGTCGCAGCCGGTCATCCGTGAACCCCTGGCGGAAGCGGCTGGTGGCCGGCAGGCGGGTACCGCGGCCGGTAACGACATGGGCGCTGGCGGCGTGCCGCCGACCGTGACCACCGAGGCCCCGCCGGTCAGTGACGAAGACGAACTGCCCAGCCGGACACCGGCACGCACGCCAGCGCCCAGTGCGCCGGCAGTGGCTGCCCCGGCGCCCCGGCATACCGCGCCTGCGCCTACCGCCGCGCCGGCACCGGCCAAGCCGGCCCCGACGGCGGCGCCTGCCCACGCCGGCAGTGCCGCGGCGGGCTGGTACGGCAGCCAGTCCGGTAGCAAATACGCCTTGCAGGTGGTGGGCACCAGCACCGAAAAGGCCGCGCAGGACTTCATCGCCGGCCAGTCCGACAGTGGCAACTTCCGCTATTTCAAGAAGAGCTACCAGGGCAAGGCGCTCTATGTGGTGACCTACGGCAACTTCGCCAATCGGGCGGCGGCGGAAGCGGCGGTCAAGCAGCTGCCGGCCAAGGTGCAGGCCAGCAAACCCTGGCCGCGGACCTTCGCCAGCATCCAGCAGGACATCGCCACCAGTCGCTGATTCTTGCCTGAAATGCAAATAAAGCCCCGGTGCTATCACGAGCGTGATGCCGGGGCTTTCTTTTTTGCGTCACCAAATTTTCATCAGGTGTCATCAGTGTTTGTCGTAAGCGATTTTTTCGCTACACTGGTCAGCCTTTGACTGTCCGAAAAAAGTTCAAATAAGCGGACCGTTTTGTGATGCCTTCGCAATAACCTGATTGCCGGTGAGAGCGCTATGAAAGCAGGCCTGTTCAATCCCGATAGCTTCAAGGACAACTGCGGCTTCGGCCTGATCGCCCATATGCAGGGCGAGCCCAGCCACGACCTGCTGGAAACGGCCATTGAAGCCCTGACCTGCATGACCCACCGGGGCGGTATCAACGCGGACGGCAAGACCGGTGACGGTTGCGGTCTGCTCATGCAGAAGCCGGACGCCTTCCTGCGCGCCATCGCCCAGGAGCAGTTCGGTGCCGAATTGCCCGAGCAGTACGCTGCCGGCGTGGTGTTCTTCAACCAGGACGAGGCCCGTGCCGAACGGGCCCGTGCCAACATGAACCTGGAGATCGAGGCCGCCGGCCTGACCCTGGTCGGCTGGCGCAAGGTGCCCATCGACACCTCGGTGCTGGGTGAATTGGCCCTGGCCCGCCTGCCGCGCATCGAGCAGGTGTTCGTCGCCGGTCCGGGTCTCGACGACCAGCAGTTCGGCGTCAAGCTGTTCTCCGCCCGCCGCCGTTCCTCGGTGCGCAACGCCGAGGACGCCGAGCACTACATCTGCAGCCTGTCGTCCCGGGTCATCGTCTACAAGGGCCTGATGATGCCGGCGGATCTCGCCGCCTTCTATCCGGACCTCGGCGATCCGCGTCTGGCCACCGCCATCTGCGTCTTCCACCAGCGCTTCTCCACCAACACCCTGCCGAAGTGGCCGCTGGCGCAGCCCTTCCGCTATCTCGCCCACAATGGCGAGATCAATACCATCACCGGCAACCGCAACTGGGCCCAGGCGCGGCGGACCAAGTTCGTCAACGAACTGATCCCGGATCTCGATCAGCTCGGTCCGCTGGTCAACCGCGTCGGTTCCGACTCCTCCAGCATGGACAACATGCTGGAACTGCTGGTGACCGGCGGCATGGATCTGTTCCGCGCCGTGCGCATGATCATTCCGCCGGCCTGGCAGAACGTCGAGACCATGGACGCCGATCTGCGCGCCTTCTACGAATTCAACTCCATGCACATGGAGCCCTGGGACGGTCCGGCCGGCGTGGTGCTGACCGAAGGCCGCTACGCGGTCTGCCTGCTCGACCGCAACGGCCTGCGCCCGGCGCGCTGGGTGACCACCAAGAACGGTTACATCACCCTGGCTTCGGAAGTCGGCGTCTGGAACTACCAGCCCGACGACGTCATCGCCAAGGGCCGGGTCGGCCCGGGCCAGATCCTCGCCGTGGACACCGAGACCGGCGAGGTGCTGCAGACCGACGACATCGACAATCGCCTCAAGGCGCGCCATCCCTACAAGCAGTGGCTGCGCAAGAACGCCATGCGCATCCAGGCGACCCTGGACGACAACGATCACGGTTCGGCCTTCTACGACCAGGATCAGCTGCGCCAGTACATGAAGATGTTCCAGGTCACCTTCGAGGAGCGTGATCAGGTGCTGCGCCCGCTGGGCGAGCAGGGCCAGGAAGCCGTGGGCTCCATGGGTGACGACACCCCGATGGCGGTGCTGTCGCGGCGCATCCGTTCCCCCTACGACTATTTCCGCCAGCAATTCGCCCAGGTCACCAACCCGCCGATCGACCCGCTGCGCGAGTCCATCGTCATGTCCCTGGAGACCTGCCTGGGCGCCGAGCGCAATGTCTTCGAGGAAACCGCCGAGCACGCCGATCGCGCCATCCTGAGCAGTCCGGTGGTCTCGCCGGCCAAGTGGCGGACCATTCTCAACATGCCCAAGCCCGGCTTCGAGCATGTCAAGATCGACCTCAACTACCCCGAGTCCATGGGCCTCGAGGCGGCCTTGCGCAACATCGTCGAGCAGGCCGAGGAGGCCGTGCGCGCCGGCAAGGTGCTGCTGGTGCTGACCGACCGCCACATCGAGCCGGGCAAGCTGCCGGTACACGCGGTGCTGGCCACCGGCGCCGTGCACCATCACCTGGTCAACCTGGGGCTGCGCACCAGCAGCAATATCCTGGTGGAGACCGCCACCGCCCGTGATCCGCACCACTTCGCCGTGCTGCTGGGCTTCGGCGCCACCGCGGTCTATCCGTTCCTGGCCTACGAGGTGCTGGGCGATCTGATCCGCACCGGCGAGGTGCTGGGCGACCTCTACGAGGTGTTCAAGTACTACCGCAAGGGCATCACCAAGGGCCTGCTCAAGGTGATCTCCAAGATGGGCATCTCCACCGTCGCCTCCTATCGCGGCGCCCAGCTGTTCGAGGCCGTGGGCCTGGCGGACGAGGTCACCAACCTCTGCTTCCCCGGGGTCACCAGCCGCATCAAGGGTGCGCGCTTCGTCGACCTGGAAGCCGAGCAGAAGCTGCTGGCCGGCGAGGCCTGGAACAACCGCAAGCCGATCCAGCCGGGTGGCCTGCTCAAGTTCGTCTATGGCGGCGAGTACCACGCCTACAACCCGGACGTGGTCAATCTGCTGCAGGCCGCCGTGCAACAGGGCGACTACGCCAAGTTCCGCGAATACACCGCGCTGGTGGACCAGCGTCCGGTGGCCATGATCCGCGACCTGCTCAAGGTGAAGACCAGCGACCAGCCCCTGGCGCTGGACGAGATCGAGCCGCTGGCCAACATCTTCACCCGCTTCGACGCGGCCGGCATCTCCCTGGGCGCTCTCTCGCCGGAGGCCCACGAGGCCCTGGCCGAGGCCATGAACCGCCTGGGTGGGCGCTCCAACTCCGGTGAGGGCGGCGAGGACCCGGCGCGCTACGGCACCATCAAGAGCTCCAAGATCAAGCAGGTGGCCACCGGCCGCTTTGGCGTCACCCCCGAGTACCTGGTCAATGCCGAGGTCCTGCAGATCAAGGTGGCCCAGGGCGCCAAGCCGGGCGAGGGCGGCCAGCTGCCCGGTGGCAAGGTCAACGGCCTGATCGCCAAGCTGCGCTATGCGGTACCCGGCGTGACCCTGATCTCGCCGCCGCCGCACCACGACATCTATTCCATCGAAGACCTGTCGCAGCTGATCTTTGACCTCAAGCAGGTCAACCCCAAGGCGCTGGTATCGGTCAAGCTGGTGTCCGAGCCCGGCGTGGGGACGGTAGCGGCTGGTGTGGCCAAGGCCTATGCCGACCTCATCACCATCTCCGGCTACGACGGCGGCACCGGTGCTTCGCCGGTGACCTCCATCAAGTACGCCGGTTCGCCCTGGGAACTGGGCCTGGCCGAGGCGCACCAGACCCTGCGCGGTAACGACCTGCGCGGCAAGGTGCGGGTGCAGACCGACGGCGGTCTGAAGACCGGCCTGGACGTGATCAAGGCGGCCATCCTCGGCGCCGAGAGCTTCGGCTTCGGTACTGCGCCGATGATCGCCCTGGGCTGCAAGTACCTGCGCATCTGCCACCTGAACAACTGCGCCACCGGCGTCGCCACCCAGAACGACCGCCTGCGCAAGGAACACTTCATCGGTACGGTAGAGATGGTGATGAATTTCTTCACCTTTATCGCCGAGGAAACCCGCGAGTGGCTGGCCAGGCTGGGCGTGCGCAGCCTGGGCGAGCTGATCGGTCGTACCGATCTGCTGGAAATCCTGCCGGGCGAGACCGCCAAGCAACAGCACCTGGATCTCACCCCGCTGTTGGGTAGCGATCATATTCCGGCCGAGAAGCCGCAGTACTGTCAGGTGGAAAAGAACCCGCCGTTCGACCAGGGCCTGCTGGCCGAGGAAATGGTACGCCTGTCGCTGCCCGGGATCGAAAAGCTCGAAGGCGGTGACTTCAGCCTGAGCATCGGCAACTGCGACCGCTCCATCGGTGCCCGTGTCTCCGGTGAAATCGCCCGGCGTCACGGCAACCAGGGCATGGTCAAGGCGCCGCTGACCTTCCGCTTCAAGGGCACTGCTGGCCAGAGCTTCGGCGTCTGGAACGCCGGCGGCCTGCATATGTATCTGGAAGGCGATGCCAACGACTATGTGGGCAAGGGCATGACCGGCGGCAAGCTGGTCATCACCCCGCCCCAGGGCGCGGGCTTCAAGAGCCAGGAATCGGCCATCATCGGCAACACCTGCCTCTATGGCGCCACCGGTGGCAAGCTGTTCGCCGCCGGCACCGCCGGTGAGCGCTTCGGGGTGCGCAACTCCGGGGCCCACACGGTGGTGGAAGGCACCGGCGACCACTGCTGCGAGTACATGACCGGCGGCTTCGTCTGCGTGCTGGGCAAGACCGGCTACAACTTCGGCTCGGGCATGACCGGCGGCTTCGCCTATGTGCTGGACTTGGACAACGGTTTCTATGACCGGGTCAACCACGAACTGGTGGAGATCCAGCGCATCAACAGCGAGGCCATGGAAGCCTATCGCAGCCACCTGGAAGGGGTGCTGGCCGAATACGTGCGCGAGACCGGCAGTGCCTGGGGCAGCCATCTCCATGAGAATCTGGACGACTACCTGCGCAAGTTCTGGCTGGTGAAGCCCAAGGCGGCCAGCCTGGCGTCGCTGCTGGTCAGCACCCGCGCCCGTCCGGAATAACGACTTCGATGCCGGCGCCGCAAGGCGCCGGTTTCACCGTGATAGCTCGTGGCGCCCTGCTGAAGGGGCGCCGCTTCAAGAGGTTTGGAAATGGCTGAACGTCTGAACAACGACTTCCAGTTCATCGAGGTCGGTCGCAAGGATCCGAAGAAGAAGCTGCTGCGCCAGCGCAAGAAGGAATTCGTCGAGATCCACGATCCCTTCAAGCCCCAGCAGGCCGCCGAGCAGGCGCACCGCTGCCTGGGTTGCGGCAACCCCTATTGCGAATGGAAGTGCCCGGTGCACAACTTCATTCCCAACTGGCTCAAGCTGGTCTCCGAAGGCAACATCCTGGCGGCGGCGGAGCTGGCGCACCAGACCAACACCCTGCCCGAGGTCTGTGGCCGGGTCTGCCCGCAGGATCGGCTCTGCGAGGGCGCCTGTACCCTCAATGACGGTTTCGGCGCGGTGACCATCGGTTCGGTGGAGAAATACATCACCGACACCGCCTTCGCCATGGGCTGGCGCCCGGACATGTCCAAGGTCAAGCCGACCGGCAAGCGCGTCGCCGTGATCGGTGCCGGTCCGGCCGGCCTGGGCTGTGCCGACATCCTGGTACGCAACGGCGTGACCCCGGTGGTGTTCGACAAGCATCCCGAGATCGGTGGCCTGCTGACCTTCGGCATCCCCGAATTCAAGCTGGAAAAGACCGTGCTCAGCCGCCGCCGCGAGGTCTTCGGCGGGATGGGTGTGGAATTCCGCCTCAACACCGAGGTGGGCAAGGACGTGACCATGGACCAGTTGCTCGAGGAATTCGATGCGGTCTTCCTGGGCATGGGCACCTACACCTACATGAAGGGCGGCTTCCCCGGCGAAGATCTGCCCGGCGTGCACGACGCCCTGGATTTCCTGGTGGCCAACGTCAATCGCAACCTGGGTTTCGAAAAGGATGCGGCCGACTTCGTCGACATGAAGGGCAAGCGCGTGGTGGTCCTGGGCGGTGGTGACACCGCCATGGACTGCAACCGCACCTCCATCCGCCAGGGCGCCAAGAGCGTGACCTGCGCCTACCGCCGCGACGCCGCCAACATGCCGGGCTCGCGCAAGGAAGTGAAGAACGCCAAGGAAGAGGGCGTGAAGTTCCTCTTCAACCGCCAGCCCATCGCCATCATCGGCGAAGACAAGGTGGAAGGCGTCAAGGTGGTGGAGACCCGTCTGGGCGAGCCCGATGCCCGTGGTCGCCGCAGTCCCGAGCCGATTCCCGGTTCCGAGGAGATCCTGCCGGCCGATGCGGTGGTCATCGCCTTTGGTTTCCGCCCGAGTCCCGCGCCCTGGTTCGAGCAGTTCGGCATCGATCTCGACAGCCAGGGGCGCGTGGTCGCGCCAGGGCTGCACGAATTCAAGCACCAGACCAGCAATCCGAAGATCTTTGCCGGTGGCGACATGGTGCGTGGCTCCGACCTGGTGGTGACCGCCATCTTCGAAGGCCGCAACGCCGCCGAGGGCATCCTCGACTACCTGGGCGTCTGAGCCCAGGCCGCTGGACAGGAGCCGACCGGTGCAAGCCGGTCGGCTTTTTTGTTGCTGAAAGATTATCGAGGCCATGGCGGTTCGCCGATGCGACCGCTCCTGCCTGGCATGACGCTCTTGTAGGAGCGGTCGCTACGGCGCACCGGCATGGCCGCGATTAGCTCGTTGAATCCGTCCTCTCGAGGGTGGCTGTAATGTGCTGGGCTCGACGGTGGGTAAGGCCGCGCCGTTACCCACCCTACGGCTTCACGCCGCCACCGATGCGTAGGGTGGAAAACCGCACAGCGTTTTCCACGCGGCTATCCCTTGCCAGTCACAACCGCCACCCCATCGCCCCGATAGACAAAAGGCACGACCCGCTGCCGTGCCTTTTGCCAGCCGCTTTGCGACAATGCCGGCACTTTTGCTGCCGGATGTCGCCATGACTGCCCTGAAGAACGACCGTTTCCTGCGTGCCCTGCTCAAGCAGCCGGTGGACGTCACCCCGGTGTGGATGATGCGCCAGGCCGGGCGCTATCTGCCCGAGTACCGCGCCAGCCGGGCCCGCGCCGGGGACTTCATGAGTCTGTGCAAGAACCCACAATTCGCCTGCGAGGTGACCCTGCAGCCGCTGGAGCGCTATCCGCTGGATGCCGCCATCCTCTTTTCCGACATCCTCACCATCCCCGACGCCATGGGTCAGGGCCTCTATTTCGAGACCGGCGAGGGGCCGCGCTTTCGCAAGGTGATCGACACGCCTGCCGACATCGAGGCGCTGCCGATCCCCGATGCCGAATCCGACCTGGGCTATGTGATGGACGCCGTGCGCACCATCCGCACGGCGCTGGACGGCCGGGTACCCCTGATCGGCTTTTCCGGCAGCCCCTGGACCCTCGCCACCTACATGATCGAAGGCGGCTCCAGCAAGGATTTCCGCAAGGCCAAGGCCATGCTCTACGACACCCCCGAGGCCCTGCACCTGCTGCTGGACAAGCTGGCCCAGGCGGTCACCGCCTACCTCAACGGCCAGATCCGCGCCGGCGCCCAGGCGGTGCAGATCTTCGATACCTGGGGCGGCAACCTGTCCGCCGCGGCCTACCAGGAATTTTCCCTGGCCTACATGCGCAAGATCGTCGCCGGGCTAATCCGCGAGCATGAAGGGCGCCAGGTACCGGTGATCCTCTTCACCAAGAATGGCGGTCTCTGGCTGGAAAGCCTGGCCGACAGCGGGGCCGAGGCCCTGGGCCTGGACTGGACCTGCGACATCGGCGAAGCGCGCCGCCGTGTGGGTGCCAAGGTTGCCCTGCAAGGCAACATGGACCCCAGCGTGCTCTACGCCAAGCCGTCGGCCATCCGCGCCGAGGTTGGGCGCATCCTGGAAAGCTACGGCCAGGGCAGCGGCCACGTCTTCAACCTGGGCCATGGCATCACCCCCGAGGTGGATCCGGCCCATGCCGGTGCCTTCATCGAAGCCGTCCACGAGTTGTCGGGGCGCTACCACCAAGGCTGACTGTGCCGGGATCGGCACGACCGGTCCCAAGTCGAGCGAGCGGGGCGTGGCCGGTTACGGCATAGTCGGGGTTTTCCCGACGGAGCGCCGCCATGGCCCAGATGACCCCGGAAGAACTGCAGCACCTGGCCGAAGAGGTGCTCGCGGCCCATGGCTTCAGTCAGCCGCAGGGCGCGGCCATCGCCGCCATGATGGTGGCCGGCCAGCGTGACGACTGCGCCTCCCATGGCATCTATCGGCTCCTGGGCATCGTCAAGACGCTCAAGGCCGGCAAGGTGGTGGCAGATGCCGAGCCTCGCGTCGAAGACGTGGCACCGGCCATTGTCCGGGTCGATGCCGGGGGCGGCTTCTCGCCGCTGGCCTTTCATACGGGTCTGCCGCTGCTGGAAGCCAAGGCGCGCAAGTGCGGTCTGGCAGCCCTGGCGATCAACAACTGCGTGCACTTCTCGGCGCTCTGGGTGGAGATGGAAGCCCTCACCGCCAGGGGCCTGGTGGCCTTGGCCTGCAATCCGACCCAGGCCTATGTCGCCCCGGCCGGTGGGCGTCGTCCCCTGTTCGGTACCAATCCCATCGCCTTCGGCTGGCCACGGCCGGAAGGGCAGCCCTTCGTCTTCGACTTCGCCACCAGCGCCGTTGCCCGCGGCGAAATCGAATTGCATCGACGCGCCGGCAAGGCCCTGCCCGAGGGCTGGGGCGTGGACGCCGAGGGTGCTCCCAGCAGCGATGCCCGCACCGTGCTGGAGGAGGGCGCCATGCTCACCTTTGGTGGCCACAAGGGCTCGGCGCTGTCGGCCATGATCGAATTGCTCGCCGGTCCCCTGATCGGCGATCTCACCAGTCCGGAGTCCTCCGTGGTCGACGCCGGCGCGGGCGGGTTGCCCTATCACGGCGAACTCATCCTGGCCTTCGATCCCCAGCGCTTTCTCGGCGCCGCGGTAGCCGACTATCAGCAGCGCGCCGAGCAGCTGTTCGCCGGCATCGAGGCCCAGGGCGCCCGCCTGCCGTCGCAGCGCCGCTATCAGGCACGGACTCGTAACACCACCCGTGGCTGGGTGGAGGTGCCGGACGAACTCCTGGCCGACGTCCGGGCCCTGCTGCCCGGCTGAGTCGGGACGCGATCCGTATCACCTGAAGGAGGCTGCGACAACGCGGTCTCTGAACCCCGCCCCGGACGCAGGGTCCACGACTGGCCCCCTTAGTGCCAGCATGGGTCTTCATGTACGCCGACGACACCGATCGCCCTCACCACCGCGGCCTGTTGCTGCTGAGCATCACCCTGATGGTGCTGGTGTACTTTCTCGACAACCTGTCAATCGCCCTGGCCAACCGCTATGTCTACGGCGGCCTGGGTATCGACCCGCGCAGCTACACCCTGGCCACGGCCTGCTACAGCGCCGCGGTCATCGTCACCAGCGCCCCGCACCAGTGGTTCGCCCAGCGCCTGGGCTATCGCAACCTGATCTTCACCGCCGTCGGCATCCACCTGGTCGGCCAGGTGTGCTGCCTGGTGGCCACCGATCTACCGACCTTCATCGTCGGGCGAGTACTGATGGGCGCCGGTGCCGCCACCTTCTTTGCCGGGGCGCGGGTACTGGTGCAGATGTATTTCTCCGGTCCGCAGTTGCCGACCGGGATCCGCGCCTTCGCCTCCGGCGTGCCCCTGGGTGGTGCGCTCGCGTCCTTCACCACCGCGGAATTGCTGGAAGGTCATCAGTGGCGCGCCATCTTCATGGTGCCGGCGCTGGCCTGCGCGCTGGTGGCGGTGTGCGTCTGGCTGTCGCTGCCGCGACGCTCCCATCCGCTGCAGAATTCCGGAGCGCCTTCGCTGCTGTCCATGGTGTTGCTGGCGGTGGGCAGCCTGCTGCTGACCACCACCACCCAGCGCCTGGCCTTCGACTTCTTCAGCGACGGGCTGTGGCTGGCCCTGGAGCTGCTGCTGGGAACGGCCATCCTCGGACTCTATGTCTACTACGAGCGCGGCCTGGCGCGGCCGACGCTGGACTTCAAGCACGCCATCACCCCGGGCTTTCTCGCCGGCATGCTGTTCATGATGCTCAACTACTTCCTGCTCGGCGCCTACAACTTCATCATCCCCCAGTACGTGGTCAACGGCCTGCAACTGCCGGTCTATACCGCCGGGGGCGTCATGGCGCTGGGCTGGCTGTGCGGTCTGGCACCGCTGCTGATGATCACCTCGGTGCGGCTGCGCGAGCGCTTTCCCTGGGGCGGCTTTCGCAAGTACCTGGTGGCGGGCTATCTGCTGCTGGCCGGCTACGGCTTCTGGATGGTGCGCCAGCACGCCGACGTGCCCCTCTACCAGCAGCTGGTCCCGGGGCTGATGATGCATGGCACCTACCTGATCGGCACCTTCGCGGTGATCATCATGTACACCTTCATGCGCGTCGAGCCGGCCTATTTCAGCCAGGCCTACCAGATCAAGAACATGACCCAGCAACTGGTCATGCCCATGGGCATCGTGCTCTCCAACGTCTTCCTGCAGTGGCGCGACGCCTTCCACGCCGCGGTGCTCAGCGCCGCGGTCAATCCCTATGCGCAGAACTACCAGGCCTATGGCGAACGCTATCGGCAAGCCACCGGCGCCGACAACGCCCTGGCGCAGATCTCCAGTCTGGTCACCCGCCAGAGCCAGGTGCTGGGCTATCTCGACTATTTCTGGCTGGTCGGCTGGATCGGTCTGGCACTGGCCCTCTACATGGCCGTGCAACGGCATTTTCGCTGAGGCGCGACGTTTGCCGGCCCTTAAGCCGACGTTCAGCTAGCGACCACCATAATGCGGGCTTTTGCAGGTCGCGGCAGCTGTCGGGCGCCTGCGCCGGTCGGCCGCGCCCCAGTCGGTCCGGAGCTTGCATTGCTGGGCTGTCGGGCTTTGTGGAACAATGCGGGCAACGACATTTTTCAAGGGTGGCAGCCGTGATCGACGCTGATGGTTTTCGCCCCAATGTCGGCATCATTCTCGCCAACGATGCCGGCCAAGTACTGTGGGCCCGCCGCATCAATCAGGATGCCTGGCAGTTCCCCCAGGGTGGGATAGATGACCGGGAAACGCCCGAAGAGGCGCTGTACCGGGAGCTGAACGAAGAGGTGGGGCTGAGCCCCGATGACGTCCGCATCCTGGCCTGTACCCGGGGCTGGTTGCGCTATCGTCTGCCGCAGCGCATGGTGCGCACCCACAGCCGTCCGCTGTGCATCGGCCAGAAGCAGAAGTGGTTTCTGCTGCGGCTGACCGCGGAAGAGCAGCGGGTGCGGATGGATGTGACGGGCAAGCCGGAATTCGATGGCTGGCGCTGGGTAAGCTACTGGTACCCACTGGGCCAGGTGGTGACCTTCAAGCGAGAGGTCTATCGGCGGGCGCTCAAGGAGTTGGCACCCCGCTTGCTGGCCTGATTACCGGTACGGCCGGTGCGAAAGAGGTGAGGAGAAGCTGTGGTCATGCAGGATGAACGACACGTGATGCACGCCGGCGGCTCCGCCGGGCGTCGGCTGCGGAGGCGCTAGATGCTTGCAGTTCTGCGCAAGATCGTCCAGGAGGTCAATGCCGCCAAGGATCTGGGGTCGGCACTGTCCATCATCGTGCAGCGCGTCCGCGCGGCCATGCAGTCGCAGGTCTGCTCCGTCTATCTGCTGGATCCGGACACCAACCGTTTCGTGCTGATGGCCACCGAAGGCCTCAACAAGAAGTCCATCGGTCGCGTCAGCATGGCCCCCAACGAGGGCCTGGTCGGCCTGGTCGGGACCCGCGAAGAGCCGCTCAATCTCGAAGACGCCGCCAGTCACCCGCGCTTTCGCTACTTTGCCGAGACCGGCGAAGAACGCTATGCCTCCTTTCTCGGCGCGCCCATCATCCACCACCGGCGCGTCATGGGCGTGCTGGTGGTGCAGCAGAAGGAGCGTCGCCAGTTCGACGAGGGTGAGGAGGCCTTCCTGGTGACCATGAGCGCCCAGCTCGCCGGGGTGATCGCCCATGCCGAGGCCACCGGGACCATCCGCGGGCTGGACCGGCAGGGCCGGGGTATCCAGGAGGCCCGTTTCGTCGGCATCCCCGGTTCGCCCGGGGTGGGCGTCGGCAAGGCGGTGGTGGTCCTGCCACCGGCCGACCTGGAAGTGGTCCCGGACAAGACCGTGACCGACATCGACGCCGAGTTGCAGCTGTTCCGCACCGCCATCGAAGGCGTACGGGCGGACATGAAGGCGCTGTCCAAGCGCCTGTCCACCCAGTTGCGCAAGGAAGAGCAGGCGCTGTTCGACGTCTATCTGATGATGCTCGACGACGCCGCCCTCGGTAACGAGGTGACCACCATCATCAAGAGCGGCCAGTGGGCCCAGGGTGCCTTGCGCCAGGTGGTGATGGAGCACGTCCAGCGCTTCGAGCTGATGGACGACGCCTATCTGCGCGAACGCGCCGCCGACGTGCGCGACCTCGGTCGCCGGTTGCTGGCCTATCTGCAGCAGGCCCACCAGGCCTGCCTGATCTATCCGGAAAACACCATCCTGGTCAGCGAGGAACTCTCGCCGGCCATGCTCGGCGAGGTGCCCGAAGGGCGCCTGGTCGGCCTGATCTCGGTGCTTGGCTCGGGCAACTCCCACGTGGCCATCCTGGCGCGTGCCATGGGCGTGCCCACCGTCATGGGCGCGGTGGATCTGCCGTATTCCAAGGTGGACGGCATCGACCTCATCGTCGATGGCTACCACGGCGAGATCTTCACCAATCCTTCGCCGACGCTGATCAAGCAGTATGGCGACGTGGTGGAAGAGGAGCGCCAGCTGACCCAGGGCCTCGACGCCCTGCGCAGCCTGCCCTGCGAGACCCTCGACGGTCACCGCATGCCGCTGTGGGTCAACACCGGCCTGATGGCCGACGTGGCCCGTGCCCAGCAGCGCGGCGCCGAAGGGGTCGGGCTGTATCGCACCGAAGTGCCCTTCATGGTCAACGAGCGCTTTCCCAGCGAGAAGGAACAGCTCTCCATCTATCGCGAGCAGCTGGCCGCCTTCCATCCGGCGCCGGTGACCATGCGTACCCTGGACGTCGGCGGGGACAAGGCGCTGTCCTATTTCCCGATCAAGGAAGACAATCCCTTCCTCGGCTGGCGCGGGATCCGCGTCACCCTGGACCATCCGGAAATCTTCCTGGTGCAGACCCGCGCCATGCTCAAGGCCAGCGAAGGCCTGAACAACCTGCGCATCATGCTGCCGATGATTTCCGGCGTGCACGAGGTGGAGGAGTCCCAGCATCTGCTGCACCGCGCCTGGTGCGAGGTGCGTGACGAAGGCGTCGACATCCCCATGCCGCCGGTGGGTGTCATGGTCGAGGTCCCCTCGGCGGTCTACCAGGCCCGTGATCTGGCGCGCCAGGTGGACTTCATCTCGGTGGGTTCCAACGACCTGACCCAGTACCTGCTGGCGGTGGATCGCAACAATCCGCGGGTGGCCGACCTCTACGACTACTTCCACCCGGCGGTGCTGCAGGCGCTGCAACAGGTGGTGGACGGCGCCCACGCCGAAGGGGTGCCGGTCAGCATCTGCGGCGAGATGGCCGGCGATCCGGCGGCGGCGGTGCTGCTCATGGGCATGGGCTTCGATACCCTGTCGATGAACGCCACCAACCTGCCCAAGGTGAAGTGGCTGCTGCGCCAGGTCACCCTGGAAAAGGCCCGCGAGCTGGTGCAGCAGATGCGCCAGATCGACAATCCCCAGGTCATCCACAGCGCCCTGCACCTGGCCTTGCGCAATCTCGGACTGGGCCGGGTGATCAACCCGGCAGCCAGCGTCCAGAGCTGAGCGTGTCAGGCGGGAAGGCTGCTTCCCGCCTGACAGGTAGCGGCGTACCATGCCGCCTCTTGCGCCCGAGGTGATGATGGATCTCTTGCTCTTCCTGGTGCTCGGCGCCTGCGCCGGGCTGCTGGCCGGTCTGTTCGGGGTTGGCGGTGGCCTGATCATCGTGCCGGTGCTGGTCTACAGCTTTACCGCCAAGGGCCTCGATCCGGACATCCTCACCCACCTGGCGGTGGGCACCTCGCTGGCCACCATCGTCTTCACCTCGCTGAATTCCGTCTGGGCCCACCATCGACTCGGCGCCGTGCGCTGGCGGCTGTTCGCCTGGATGGCCCTGGGCATCGTCTTCGGCAGCGCCCTGGGCGCCCTGACCGCCGCTGCCATCCATGGCCCGCTGCTGCAGAAGATCATCGGCACCTTCGCCATTCTCATTGCCCTCCAGCTGGCGCTGGACCTGCGCCCCAGGCGCCAGGCCGGCGAGCCCGGCAAGCCGACGCTGACGGTGGCGGGGGCGGTGATCGGCTGGGCCTCGGCGATCTTCGGCATCGGAGGCGGCTCGCTTACCGTGCCCTTCCTGGTCTGGCGTAGCCTGTCGATGCAGCAGGCGGTGGCCACCTCGGCGGCCTGTGGCCTGCCCATCGCCCTGTCCGGGGCGCTGTCCTTCATCCTGGTCGGCTGGCAGCAGCCGGGTCTGCCCGCCTGGAGTCTGGGCTATGTCTATCTGCCGGCCCTGCTGGGCATCGCCCTGACCAGCATGTTCTCGGCCCGTTTCGGTGCGCGACTGGCCCATCGCCTCTCGCCCCGGCTGCTCAAGCGCCTGTTCGCCCTGCTGCTGTTCGGCGTCGGTCTCAACTTCCTACTCTGATCCCTTTCAAGGAGGCACCATGCTGCCGTATCCGCAAATAGACCCGGTGGCCCTGTCGCTGGGGCCGCTGAAGATCCACTGGTACGGCCTCATGTACCTGGTGGGGATCGGCGGCGCCTGGTGGCTGGCCAAGCGTCGGCTCAATCGCTTCGATCCGCGCTGGACCAGCGAGACGCTGTCGGATCTGGTGTTCTGGGTGGCGCTGGGGGTCATCGCCGGGGGGCGACTCGGCTACGTGCTGTTCTACAACCTGGCGGAGTACATCGCCAATCCGACGCTGATCTTCGAGGTCTGGAAGGGCGGCATGTCCTTCCACGGCGGCCTGCTCGGCGTGATCCTGGCGGTCTGGTGGTTCGGCAAGCGCCACAACAAGGGCTTCTTCGAGCTGATGGACTTCATCGCGCCGCTGGTACCCATCGGCCTCGGTGCCGGTCGCATCGGCAACTTCATCAACGCCGAGCTCTGGGGCAAGCCCACCGATGTCCCTTGGGCGATGATCTTCCCGCCCTACAGCGATCCGGCCCAGCTGCCGCGCCATCCGTCGCAGCTCTATCAGTTCGCCCTGGAAGGCGTGGCGCTGTTCGTCATTCTCTGGCTGTACTCGCGCAAGCCGCGGCCGACCATGGCCGTGTCCGGCCTGTTCGTGCTCTGCTACGGCATCTTCCGTTTCATCGTCGAATTCGTCCGGGTGCCCGACGCCCAGCTCGGCTATCTGGCCTGGGGCTGGCTGACCATGGGGCAGGTACTCTGCGTACCCATGGTGCTGGGCGGTATCGCGCTCATGGTCTATGCCTACCGCCGTGCGCCGCAGCCGGTCGTCCGCGCCGAATGACGTCTGGGGGCCGCCCGCATGACAAGTGCGGGCGGCCTGTTATAGTTCAGGGACCACCATTACAACCGCGCAAGGGATCAGCCGTATGAATCCGTTCCGTAGCCTGGCCGCCGTGCTGGCGCTGGCCCTGACGATGCAGATCCTGCCGGCGCAGGCACAGCAGGCCCAGGGTGACGTCACCGAATATCAGACCGCCGACCAGGCGTTCGGTGAAGCCCAGGCTCCTGCCGCCTTTTCCATGATCGGCGATCTGCTGATCGCGCGGCCGCTGCTGATCGCCGCCACCGTGATCGGCGCGGGCGCCTTCGTGGTCAGTCTGCCGTTCACCGCCGCCGGCGGTAACATCGGCAAGGCCGGCAAGGCGCTGGTGGTCGAGCCGGGTAAGGCGGCCTTCGTGCGCTGCCTGGGCTGCACCCAGAGCGGGTACGGGCGTACCGAATAGGCCCTGGCGCCAGGCCAGGTCGCTTAGGCCTGGCCGCTGATCTTCAGATACTTGTCGTGCAACTGCTCCTTGGTCTCGACATGGTTCTCGTCGAGGGGGATGCAGTCCACCGGGCAGACCTGCTGGCACTGGGGTTCGTCGTAGTGGCCTACGCACTCGGTGCACAGGTTCGGATCGATCACATAGATCTCCGCACCCTGGGAGATGGCGCCGTTCGGGCACTCGGGCTCGCACACGTCGCAGTTGATGCAATCGTCGGTAATGATGAGGGACATCGTCGGCTCCACGCCGCGCGAACGCGCAGCGATCCAAAAGTCAGGCGCGCATTTTGCCCCATCCGCGCGCCGGCTGCACCCGACAGTCCTTGGGGTTAATCAGCTGCCCGGGGCAAAACGCTCCAGCAGCGCCTGATGCACGGTGGGATGGACGAACTTGGTCACGTCACCGCCGAGCGCCGCGATCTCCCGCACCAGGGTGGAAGACAGGTAGGAATAGTGCTCCGACGGGGTCAGGAACATGCTTTCCGCCTGGGGCGCGAGCACCCGGTTCATGTTGGCCAGCTGGAATTCGAATTCGAAATCCGACACGGCGCGCAGGCCGCGCAGGATGATGGTCGCCTGCTGCTGCTCCACCAGGGTGGCCAGCAGGCAGCTGAAGCCGATCACCTCGACGTTGGGCAGGTGCGCGGTCACCGCCTTGGCCAGCTCGACCCGGCGCTCCAGCGGAAACAGCGGATTCTTCTTGGGGCTGGCCGCCACCGCCACCACGACTTCGTCGAACAGCCGCGAGGCGCGCTCCA
Organism: Pseudomonas sp. LA5; assembly: GCF_028640825.1. NCBI lineage: Bacteria > Pseudomonadati > Pseudomonadota > Gammaproteobacteria > Pseudomonadales > Pseudomonadaceae > Pseudomonas > Pseudomonas sp. LA5. The sequence continues at coordinate 8,977 of NZ_JAQYZY010000033.1, read as the reverse complement.
CCAGATCGCCATGGCCCTTGGTGATGGGGTCGAAGGTGCCGGGGTATAGCACTCGGTTCATGACGCTGTCCTGGGGGCGAAGCTGTTGGGGCTTGGATGGTAGCTCAGGGGCGGAGTGAGGCCAAGGCGACAGCCGCCGGGATCGCCGACCCGTGGGCGTTTATCGGCCGGATGGCGCTGCCCACTGGCTGACCAGCCAGTCGGGGATGCGTCTTTCCAGATAGTAGTCCGGATCGCGGAAGGCACCGCCGATGAAACCCACGTGGCCGCCGTTGGGCAGGCGCTCGAACAGGGTATCGGGCGCCAGTTCGGCGCGGGCGGGCAGGGCGTCGGTGCCGATGAAGGGATCGTCCTCGGCCTGGATCAGCAGGGTGGGGATGCGGATTCCCCCCAGGTAGTAGCGACTGGAGGCCTGGCGGTAATAGTCCCGGGCATCGCGAAAGCCGTGCAGGGGCGCGGTGTAGCGGTCGTCGAAGTCCCAGAAGGTCTTGAGCCCCTCGGGCGGCCCCAGGCGTGCGAGGATCTCGTGCTGCTCGGGGTGGCGCTCGCGGTCGAACAGCGCCTGCTTGTCGCGCACGTAGCGCGCCAGTTCACGGATGAAGTGCCGCTGGTAGATGCGCGAAAAGCCGAGGCCGATGCGATCGGCGCAAAGGTCCAGACGAAAGGGCACCGAGACCGCGGCTGCGGCGGTGAGACCACTGTCCGCGCCGCGCTCACCGAGATACTTGAGCAGCACATTGCCACCCAGGGAAAAGCCCACCGCATACAGCGGCGCGTGCGGACGACTGGCCTGCAGATGGCGCACCACTGCCGCCAGGTCTTCGCTGACGCCGGAGTGATAGCCGCGCGGCAGGCGGTTGGGTTCGCCGGAGCAGCCGCGCCAGTTGAGGCCGACGCTGGCCCAGCCGCGGGCGGCGAGGGCGAATTGCAGGCCGAGTACGTAGTGGGAGCCGGAGCTGCCGGTCAGGCCGTGGGCGATCAGCACCAGCGGCGCACGCGGATCCTCGGCGTGGTACCAGTCCAGATCGAGGAAGTCGCCATCCTCCAGCCACAGCCGCTCCCGCGGCCGGGTGATGGGTGGCAGGCGGCGCCACAGCGAGCCCCAGAGGGTCTGCAGGTGCGGGCCGGGCAGCCAGCGCGCCGGGCGAAAGGGTGCGCTGTTCACACCTGGCGGCGCCAGAGGGCGTAGTGGACGTTGCCGGTCTTCTTCTCGCGGTGCAGCTGCCAGGTCGCGGGCAGGGCCAGGCGCGAGGGCTGGGTCTCGCTCTCGGTGTAGATCCAGGCGTCCGCGGCCAGCCAGCCCTGGGTTTCCAGAGCCGCGCAGGCCGGCTCCAGCAGGTCCTTGGCAAAGGGCGGATCGAGAAACACCAGGTCGAAGAGCGTCGCCGCCGGCTTGGCCAGCGCCTGCAGGGCGTCGGTCTGGCGCACCTCGGCGTGGGCGCAGCCGAGGGCCTGCAGATGGCCGCGCAGGGCATTGGCGGCCTGGGCATTGAGGTCGAAGGCCAGCGCCGGGCCGGCGCCGCGGGACAGGGCTTCCAGCAGCAGGGCGCCGCTGCCGGCGAAGGGATCCAGCACCCGTGCGCCCGGGGTGACGGCGGCCAGCCAGTTGAACAGGGTCTCGCGGACCCGGTCCGGGGTGGGTCTCAGGCCCAGGGCATCGGGAAAGACGAAGCGCCGGCTGCGCCAGTCGCCACCGATGATGCGCAGTTGGTTGGCGGTCTTCTGGGCCATGCTAGTGCTCCGGAACGCCGCTGGGCGGCAGGTTGGGAAGAGGGCGGGGTGGCGGCAGCGGCTGCTGGGCGACCCGTGGACCGGCGCTGACCACGACGAACCTTTCCGGGTCCAGATGGCGCTGCAGGGCGGCATGCACCTGTTCCACCGTGAGGCGGCGGACCTGCTGGAGGAAGTCGTCCAGGTAGCTGCTGGGCAGGTCGTAGAAGCCGATGTTGCCCAATTGCGCGACGATGGCGCCGTTGCTGGCGTTGGCCAGCGGGAAGCTGCCTTCGATCTGCCGCTTGGCGCGGTCCAGTTCGGCCTGGGTGGGGCCCTGGGCCAGGTAGTCGCGCAGCAGGTCGCGGACCAGCGCCAGGGTGGCATCGCCCAGTTCGGCGCGGGTCTGCAGGCCGATGGTGAAGGGACCGGGCTGACGCATGGGGGTGAAGCCCGAACTGACGCCGTAGGTGAGACCACGGCGTTCGCGCAACTCGGTCATCAGCCGACTGCCGAAGCCGCCGCCACCGAGGATCTGGTTGCCGACGAAGAGCGCGGCGTAGTCGGGATCGCGGCGGGTGATGCCGAGTTGGCCGAGCAGCAGGCGCGTCTGCTGGGCCGGGACCTCCAGCTGCACCACTGCCGGTGCGGCAGGCGCTGGCACCGGCAGTGGCGGCAGGGCCGGACCGCGGGGCAGGGCGCGCGACAGCCGGGCGGCGATCTGTTCGGCGCGCCTTCGATCCAGGTCGCCAGTGAGGGCGATCACCGCATTGCCGGCGGCATAGGCACGGGCATGGAAGGCCCTGAGGCTGGCCGCATCGAGATGGGTCACTCCGGCTGCGGTGCCCCGTGGCGAATGGGCATAGGGATGATTGCCGTAGAGGCGCTCCTGCAGCGCTTCGTCGGCCAGGCTGGCCGGTTCGCGGCGGCTGGCGGCGATCAGCGTCAGCAACTGGTCACGGATGCGCTGGATGGCCTCGGTGGGAAAGGTCGGGCGACCGACCACCTCGGCCAGCAGCGCCAGGGCCGGTTCGCTGTGGGCCGGATCGGCGAGGGTGCGCAGTCCGACCACCGCCTGATCACGATAGGCGCCGTTGCTGAAATCGGCGCCCAGGCGCTCGAAGCCGTCGGCGATGGCGCCGGCATCGCGTCCCGGGGTGCCTTCGTTGAGCAGGCCGTTGGTCAGCATGGCCAGGCCCGGGGTGGCGCCGTCCTGGCTGCTGCCGGCGGCGAAGATCAGGCGCACGTCGAACATCGGCAATTCCGGCGCCGGCACGAACAGCACCTGGGCGCCCTCGGCGGTGCGCCAGCGCTGGATATCCAGCTGGCGACCCAGGGGCGGTGCGTCCTTGAGCGTCCTGAGGCTGTCCACGGCGGGATAGGCGCGCGCCAGGTCGCCGACCGGGGTAGGGGACTGACAGCCCGCGAGCAGGCACAGTGACAGCCAGAGCAGCGGCTTCATGGACGGTTCTCCGCGGTGGCTGCGGGCTTGAGCTGGGCCAGGGTCAGGCGCTCGCGGGTGAAGTAGGTGCGGGCCACCCGGCGCAGGTCGTCGGGGGTGACCCGGCCCAGTTCGTCAAGCAGCCGATCGCCCTGACGCCAGCCGAGGCCGACGCTTTCCAGCTGACCGATGCTGCTGGCCTGGGCGGTGATGGAGTCGCGGCCATAGACCAGCCCGGCCACCAACAGGGCGCGGACCCGGGCCAGCTCCTCGGTGCTGGGCGGCTCGCGCTTGAGCAGGTCCAGTTGCGCCCAGAAGGCCGCTTCCAGCTGGTCGAGGGTCTTGCCGCGCTGGGTGTTGGGGGTGCCACTGAGCAGGAAGAGGCTGTCGCCACGGGTGTAGGCACCATAGGCGGCGCGCACGCTGCTGGCCACTTCCACGCCGCGTTCGAGACGGCTGGGCAGGCGCGCTCCCGAACCGCCGCCGAGCAGGGCGGCCAGCAGTTGCAGCGCGTAGGCATCGCGCGGCTGGGCGGCGGTGGCCAGGCTGGGCACGTTGAAGCCCATTAGCAGGCTGGGCAGTTCGCGGGCTTGCAGGTCCAGGCGGCGCTCGCCCGGCGCCGGCAGTTCCAGCGGGCGGCGCGGCGCGGGCAGGTCGCTGCGCGGGAGGGTGCCGAACCAGCGCTGCACCTCGGCGCGGATCGCCTGGGGCTCGACGTCGCCCACCACCACCAGGGTGGCGTTGTTGGGCGCGTACCAGGTCTGGTACCAGCGGCGCAGGTCGTCCACGCCGAGGCGCTGCAGGTCCTGGGGCCAGCCGATGGTGGGATTGCGATAGCCGCTGGCCGGGTAGGCGGCGGCCTTGAAGCGTTCGAAGGACAGTGCCTCGGGGCGGTCGTCGGTGCGCAGCCGGCGTTCCTCCTTGATCACCTCCAGCTCGCGACTGACTTCGTCGGGCGCCAGCCGCAGATGCTGCATGCGATCGGCTTCCAGCTCCAGGGCCACCGGCAGGCGATCACGGGCGAGCAGTTGGTAATAGACGGTGTAGTCGTCGGTGGTGAAGGCATTTTCCTCGGCGCCCAGGTCGCGCAGCAGGTGCGAGGCCTCGCCGGCGTCAAGCTTGCGGCTGCCCTTGAACATCAGGTGTTCCAGGGCATGGGACAAGCCGGTCGCACCGGGTGCCTCCAGGCTCGAACCCACGCGGTACCAGAGTTGCACCACGGCGACCGGCGCCCGGTGATCTTCACGGACCACCAGCTTGAGGCCGTTGTCGAGGGTGAATTCCTCGGTGTTCTGCCGGCTGGCATCGGCCAGGGCGAGGGTGGGGAGCAGGCTGAGCAGGACGACCAGGGCGGTCCGACGGGAGCGGGAGGCGGACATCGCGAGAGCAGGCCTTGTAGCGCGGTAGGGGACGAAGCGGCTGCGTCCTGGGGACGGTCGCGCGTTTTTCGCCGACGGGGAGGTCTTCCGCCCGGCAGGCTGCTAGGATACGCATCCCTTTTCCCGACGGCCATGCCTGACGGTCGAGCCCCGCCTGGCGGAGCTCCCGCAGCCGGCTCGTCCGTTCGATACAGAGCCCCGCATGTTTGGATCCGACGACAAGAAGTCTCCCCCCACGGAGAAGAAAGGCCTGTTCGGCTGGTTCCGCAAGAAGACTGCCGAACCCGTAGAGACGCCTGCCGAAACCCCCGCGCCCGACGCCGAGGAGCGCCTGCCCGCGCCGCTGGCCAGCGAGCCGGTGCAGCACCCGGAGCCGGTGCCCGAGCCGCCGGAGGCGATCCCCTCGCTGACCCCGGTCCCGGTCGCCGAAGAGGAGGCGCCGTCGCCGGTGGCGCTCACGGCGCTGGTCGAGCCGCTGGTGACCGATCCCATCGTGCCGCCGGTCGAGGTCGAGCCGGTGATGGCGCCCGAGGTGGAGCCCGACCCGGTGGCCGTGCCGGTCACACCGCTACCTCCGGTTGTGCCGGCGCCCGCTCCTGAGCCTGCTCCCGCCCCGGTCGTACCGGTAGCGCCCCTTGCTCCGGTCCGTTCCGAGCCCGCGGTGGTGGCGCCCGAGCCCGAACCTGCTCCGCCAGCCGTCGCCGCCACGCCGACCGAACCCGCCAAGCTGGGCTTCTTCGCCCGCCTGCGCCAGGGCCTGTCCAAGACCAGCGCCAGTCTCGGCGAGGGCATGGCCAGCCTGTTCCTCGGCAAGAAGGTCATCGACGACGACCTGCTCGAAGAGCTGGAGACCCGCCTGCTGACCGCCGACGTCGGCGTCGAGGCCACCGGCGTCATCATGCGCAACCTGACCCAGAAGGTGGCACGCAAGCAGCTGGCCGACAGCGAGGCGCTCTACCAGGCGCTGCAGCAGGAGCTCACCGAGATGCTGCTGCCGGTGGAACAGCCGCTGGTGATCGATACCTCGCACAAGCCCTACGTCATCCTGGTGGTCGGCGTGAACGGCGCCGGCAAGACCACCACCATCGGCAAGCTGGCCAAGCGGCTGCAGAGCGACGGCAAGAAGGTCATGCTGGCGGCCGGCGATACCTTCCGCGCCGCGGCGGTCGAGCAGTTGCAGGTCTGGGGCGAGCGCAACCGCATCCCGGTGATCGCCCAGCACACCGGCGCCGATTCCGCCTCGGTGATCTTCGATGCCGTCCAGGCCGCCAAGGCCCGCGGCATCGACGTGCTGATCGCCGACACCGCCGGCCGCCTGCACACCAAGGACAACCTCATGGAAGAGCTGCGCAAGGTGCGCCGGGTGATCGGCAAGCTGGACGCGGCGGCGCCCCACGAGACCCTGCTGGTGCTGGACGCCGGTACCGGCCAGAACGCCCTCAACCAGGCCAAGCAGTTCCACAATGCGGTGCCCCTGACCGGCCTGGCGCTGACCAAGCTCGATGGTACCGCCAAGGGTGGGGTGATCTTCGCCCTGGCCAAGCAGAGCGCCCTGCCGATCCGCTATGTCGGCGTCGGCGAAGGCATCGACGACCTGCGGCCCTTCGAGGCGCGGCCCTTCGTCCAGGCCCTGTTCGCGGAGCGGGGCGTCTCATGATCCAGTTCGACCGCGTCTCCAAGCGCTATCCCAATGGTCACGTCGGCCTGCAGGAACTGAGCTTCCGTGCCGAACGCGGCGAGATTCTCTTCGTCACTGGTCATTCCGGCGCCGGCAAGAGCACCCTGATGCGGCTGATCCTGGCCATGGAAAGGCCCACCGGCGGCAAGCTGACCCTGGCCGGCCAGGACATCTCGCGCATCACCAATGCGCAGATTCCCTTTCTGCGCCGGCAGATCGGCGTGGTCTTCCAGAACCATCAGCTGCTCCATGACCGCACCGTGTTCGACAACGTCGCCCTGCCGCTGCAGATCCTCGGCCTGTCCAAGCCCGAGATCGCCAAGCGCGTCGCCTCTGCGCTGGAGCGGGTCAGCCTCAAGGACAAGCTCGACGACTATCCGGCCGAGCTGTCCACCGGCCAGCAACAGCGGGTCGGCATCGCCCGCGCCGTGGTGCATCGGCCAGCCCTGCTGCTCGCCGACGAACCCACCGGCAACCTCGATCCGCGCCTGGCCTCGGAGATCATGGGCGTCTTCGAGGACATCAACAGTCTCGGCACCACGGTGCTGATCGCCAGCCACGACCATGCGCTCATCGCCCGCCTGCACCATCGCATGCTGACCCTGCAGCGCGGTCGCCTGATCGGTGACGAAGAGGAGAGCCAGTCATGAGTGGCAACGAACTGCCCCGTGGCCAGGAACAGGGCGGCAAACCCCAGCGTCCGCAGCGCCAGGCCCCGCAGAAACCCAAGAGCGACTGGCGCAGTCCGCTGCATGCCTACCTCGAAGCCCACCGCACCGGCCTGAGGGACAGCCTCAGGCGCATGGTGCAGCAGCCCATAGGCACCTTCCTTACCTGCCTGGTGATGGGCATTGCCCTGGCGCTGCCCATGGGCGTGTCGCTGCTGCTGAAGAACGTCGAGCGACTCGGCGGGTCCTGGCAGCGCGCGGCGCAGATCTCGGTGTTTCTCGACCTGCGCACCGGTCAGGACCAGGCCGAGGTGCTGATGAGCCAGATCAAGGTCCTGCCCGATGTGGCCGAGGCGCGCTGGATCAGTCCGGACGATGCCCTGAAGGAGTTGCAGCAGGATGCCGGCCTGGGTGAGGCGCTGCGCGAATTGCCGCAGAATCCGCTGCCCGGCGTCATCGCCGTGACGCCCAGGGAAATCGACAAGAGTCGTCTCGACATGCTGCGCAGTCAGCTGGCCGAGATGAACGGCGTGCAGCAGGTGCAGCTGGACATGCAGTGGGTCGAGCGGCTCACCGCCATCCTCAAGCTCGGCGAGCGCTTCGTCTTCGGCCTGACCGTGGTGCTGGTGATCGCCCTGCTGCTGGTGATCGGCAATACCATCCGCCTGGCCATCGAGAATCGCCGTACCGAGATCGAGGTGGTCAAGCTGGTGGGTGGCACCGACGGCTATGTGCGCCGGCCCTTCCTCTACATGGGCGCGCTGTTCGGCCTGGGCGCCGGCATCGCCGCCTGGGCCCTGCTGGTGTTCGGCCTGAGCTGGCTCAACGCCGCAGTGCTGGATCTGGCCGGCCTCTACGGCAGTGATTTCGCCCTGGGCAGCGTCGCCGTCGAGGACGGGCTGCAGCTGCTGATCGGCGCCGTGCTGCTCGGCTACATCGGCGCCTGGCTGGCGGTTGCCCGCCATCTGCGCGAACTCGCTCCGCGCTGACGAACGGCCGTTTCCGAAACCTGCGGAAACGGTCTAAACCCCTGATGGCACAAGCATTTCACGGTGGTTTTCAGCTGGGGTTAAGGGAACCTCGGCTAGTCTGGCGCTGTCCAAAAAATCAGTGTTAGACTGCCCAGTGCTTAGTGAATCGGAGGATTCGCATGACCACTTCGTTGCAACCTGTTCCTACATTGGTTCCCGGCGCCAGCCTGGAAGCCTATGTGCATTCGGTGAACAGCATTCCGCTGCTCACGCCGGAGCGGGAGCGTGAACTGGCCGAGCGCCTCTTCTACAAGGAAGACGTCGAGGCCGCCCGGCAGTTGGTGCTCGCGCATCTGCGTTTCGTGGTGCATATCGCCAAGAGCTATTCCGGCTATGGTCTGGCCCAGGCCGACCTGGTCCAGGAAGGCAATGTCGGCCTGATGAAGGCCGTGAAGCGCTTCAATCCCGAAATGGGCGTACGCCTGGTGTCCTTTGCCGTGCACTGGATCAAGGCCGAAATCCACGAATTCATCCTGCGCAACTGGCGCATCGTCAAGGTCGCCACCACCAAGGCGCAGCGCAAGTTGTTCTTCAACCTGCGCAGTCAGAAGAAACGACTGGCCTGGCTGAACAACGACGAGGTCCATCGCGTGGCCGAAACCCTGGGTGTCGAACCAAGGGAAGTGCGTGAGATGGAAAGTCGTCTGACCGGGCATGACATGGCCTTCGACCCGGCCAGCGATGCCGATGACGATGCGGCCTATCAGTCGCCGGCCCAGTATCTGGAAGACAGCCGTTACGATCCGGCGCGTCAGCTGGAGGAAGCCGACTGGACCGACAGTTCCACGGCCAATCTGCACGAGGCCCTGGAGCATCTGGATGACCGCAGCCGCGACATCCTCTACCAGCGTTGGCTGGCCGAGGAAAAGGCGACGCTGCACGAGCTGGCGGCCAAGTACAACGTCTCGGCGGAGCGTATCCGTCAGCTGGAAAAGAACGCGATGAACAAGCTCAAGGGCAATATCGCCGCCTGATCCGGTCGCTGACCAAAAACCGCACTTCCGGGTGCGGTTTTTTCATGTCCGAAAATCCTTACCCTGTTGTGGACGGGACCCAGCGTATCGCGGCCA